>NZ_MBPN01000237.1 GCF_001695625.1 Pseudomonas defluvii | reverse complement strand
GCGCGGGCAAGTTCAGGCCGCTACGACCGCTGCAACCGGCTTAGCGTGCTTTATTTTCCGTTTTCTGAGGCGACCCCTTGAGCAACATTGCGAGACCGAGTTCAATCGAATTCGCGCCACCGCATTTCCGAGGGCGTATTTCGAGAAGGACAACGATGCGCGCAGCGGCAGCAAGGGAGACTACATCTTTCGCGACTCCGATGAAGCTGGCACCGAGATCGTCTCGATCATGTTCGAGATGAAGAACGAGAATGACGAAACTGCCACCAAGAAGAAGAACGAAGACTTCCTGAAGGAGCTCGACAAGGATCGCACCGAGAAGGGCTGTGAGTATGCGGTGCTAGTTTCTCTACTCGAACCGGACAGTGAGTTATATAACACTGGGATCATTGATATGTCCCACCGCCACCCGAAGATGTACATTGTTCGGCCGCAATTTTTCATTCCCATCATCACGCTGCTGCGAAATGCGGCGATGAATTCGCTCAAGTACAAATTGGAACTGGCGCTCGTGAAGGCGCAAAACATCGATATCACGAACTTCGAGACCCAGCTGGATACGTTCAAGACCGCATTCGCGAAAAACTACGACCTCGCCTCCAGGCGATTTCAGACAGCAATCGATGAAATTGACAAGTCGATCGACCACCTACAGAAGACGAAGGAGGCCCTGCTTGGCACCGACAGGAATCTTCGACTTGCGAACGACAAGGCGCAGGACGTGACGATCAAGAAGTTGACTCGGGGTAACCCAACAATGGCTGCGAAGTTCGCCGAACTCAAGGACGGCGGATCTTCTGATGCTGAATGAGTCTGGTCATTCACGTCGGAAGCACGGCCAAGTAGGGATTGTTTGGTGGCACGTCACCGAATACCGATTGCGGCTGAAGAAGCAGGTAGCCGTGTAGCTTGCGCGATTTTCGCGGCCCGGTGACTTCGCAAGTCCAAATATTCAGTCCGCTAGCTTGTTTGCGATGCAGTTGCAGCCGCTCGAAGCGTTTTTGCACCCACCGCCAATCTTGCTGGTTCTCCTGCTTGGCGAATGCGCCTACCTGTGGGTGCTCCTGCGCATAGCGCTGGAAGACGCCTGGGCTGACCAGGTAAGCGGTATCGCTCACCGTATGCACGAGCGCCTTCGCATCGTTGATGATAAGCCGGCGTGATGCGATGCCCTGTTGCAGCCATGTCATGAAGTGCTCGCCGGAGGGCCGCGCCGTTGAGGGCGATGTCGCAGCCGTGGGCATAGACGTCGGTGAAACCGTGACCATCGCTGGCATGGACGCCTCGGGGCGCGTGGCAGGCGTCATGCTCGAAACGACTTCCGCATCTTGCTGGGTGCCGCTCGAATCACCCATGCCAACCATCGTGAGCATGTCCTCCAGCGCGTCGGGCAAGGCCTGGTGGGCCGTGGGCGGCGGAGCCAAGGCAGCGGCGCTGCCGCCTTCCCAAGGTCGGGGCCCCTGGTCTTCCTGGGCGGGCTTCATCACGACCGCAGGCGGGGTAGCTGGCGCACTGGCGTCGTTTTCTGCGAGCGTCGCGTCGATCGCCACCGTACCGGCAAAAGGTGCTGGCCGCTCGCCGGATTCCCAGATCAGCGCCGGCGCCAGTCGCAACAAGGTGAATGAATGGGACCAGCCCGTCGTGCTGATCACGGTCGCGCGCCAGACTGCCTTCCCGTCCGGCGTGGGCTTCAACATGCCGTGATCCTGCAGCACGTTGAACACGGCGGTGTTGTTCGCAGGGATGCCGTCGATGCCCTGGGACAGCAGGTGTGCGCGCAGCTTGTCCGAGACCGTCTTGCTCACCAGCCACAAGCCGTCTTCGGTGAGCCAGCCATCGGAGGCCTCGGGTTGGTTCAGCTTCAGCTCCTCCTTGAGCAGGTAACGCAACCCGTCCAGCAGCTTGCGTTGCAGTGCGTGCTTGGGCGCGACCATGGCGCGGGCAGGATCGCCGCCCAGTTCCAGGGCGACCGAAGCGCGATCGGCCTGCACGACGAGTTCGCCAAGCACCCCAGCGTGTTCGTATTGGCCGGCAAGAACATAAAGCAGCGGTCCCCAGAGCGCGGGGTAGCCGCTGAGCCAGTCCAGGATTTGGCGATCGAGCAGTTGGTGGTGGAGCAATCCCGTCGCGGCGCTGTGCAGGCGGTACTCGCGATCATCGCGGTAGCGGAAGCGGTACGGCTGCTGCAACGGGCCGTGCCAAGGGTGCCAAGTGCTGCCGTCGGCCAGTTCGACATGCAGATCGACGGCGATCTTGCCGATGTCATGCAGCAGCGCAGCGTAGGCGACGGCGGCGGTCCAGGCCTCGGACTGCGCCGCTTGGTCTTCGGGGTTGGCGCCGATAGGTAGCAGATGGGACTGCCGTAGCTTCAGGCTGTAGGCGACGATCTCCAGGCCATGGTCGAGCATGCCGCCGGGGTACGCATGGTGATGGGCCTCCGATGCAGGGAACTGCTGGA
>NZ_MBPN01000236.1 GCF_001695625.1 Pseudomonas defluvii | reverse complement strand
CGCAGTTCGGCGCCGACGATGCGGAACGGCAATGGCGGCGGTTCAGACTTGGCGGCGGGCTTGCTCGATGTGCGCGGCTGGACGGGGGCTGCTGCACGCGCGGCGGTCTGGCGCGTCTTGATCTGCTCGATCTCCGCGCGCAGCGCCTGAAGGTCGTCGGCGGCTGCGTAGCCGCTCAGTGTTTTCTCAACCTGGGAAGCGCGTGCTTCCAGGATTTGGCGGGTGTCTTTGAGGTCCGCCGCCGTTGCGACGGCCGGACGCTGCTGGATGGTCTCGATGGCCTCGGCCAGGGCCACCGCCTGCGCTTCGAGGCGTTGCAGACGGGAATCGAGCCGTTCCTGGTCGGCCTGGTCGCTCATCGCCTGGTAGCCGAGGGCCACGATGACGCTTAGACCGAGCAGCCAGAGCCAGAGCATGCTTTGCACCACCACGGCGGCGGTCGGGCGACGCGAAGATTGCGGAGCGTTCACGGCTGGCCTCCTGGAGTGGAAGGCATCAGCGGGAAGGTCTGCACCGCATCGGCGGCGGTCGGTTCGGGCATGGGTTCGGCGGCCACGCTGTCGCCGGGCCGCTCGAAGCAAATCTGTCGTGCGCGGTCATCCGCGTGCAGTTCCCAGGCCGGACCAGCCAGGGTGAGCAGCGCATCGCGCAAGGTCATGGGACCGAGATGCAGGTGCGCCGCCGGGAGCGGCAGCTCATACAGCTCGATCACGGCATGCGCCGTTTGGCACAGGCTGTAGCCGCTGCGCTTGAGCACATGCCGCAGCCCATCGCCGACCGTGGCGCGGGCATCCTCGGGCATCGACACGTCGATGGTCTGCAACAGCAGGTCGCGCTGCGCCGCTGTAGGGGCCAGTTCGACCAGCGTGTAGCGGGCGTAGCGCACGACCGGGATGTACTCGGGCGCTTCGGGTTCGGGCGCGGCCGAGACTTCCTCGATGGTGTCGGGCGCGACCGGCGCAGTCGTCGTCGCGCAGCCACCGGCCAGCACCGACCAAAGCAGGCCGAAAAATCCCGCCAGCAGGCGGCGTTCGGGATGGTGAAACCAGGGTGGAGAGGGGCACATAGCTCGGCGTCCTGAAACATCGAGCCCTCACCATCGCCGCTCGGGCTACGAGCGGCAGCAAACAATGCGAACCAGACAGCGCCCGATTTGCCGGCAGCGCCTTCACCAAAGAAAGGCCCCAAGTTGGGGCCTGTGAAAATGGGTCTCTTATTTCTCGTCGTCGATGCCCATGCGCTCACGCATTTCGGCGAGGAACGCCTCGGGGGCCATCAGACCATAGCGTGCCAGGCGCACAGGGATGTCCTCCGCATCGAGGTTCCCATCTTCGATGCGCTGCCGCAGGAAATCCGCAATCTCGGCTTCCAGCTTCCGTTGGGTGTCGATGGCTTCGGACGGTTGGGTGTTGGTATTCATGGAAATCTCCTTGGGATGAAAAAAGCGCAGCCACGTCCACGGAGAACGTGGGCGTGGCTGCAAGGTGGGAACAACAGAAATGCCGGCGGCGCTAGGCCGGCTTGTGGCGTGGGAATCAGGCGGCGACCAGTTGCCGGGCCAGTGCGACCTCGACGGAATCACCATCCTGGTTCAGGACATCCAGCCCCGATTCGGGTACATCGCCCGAGGTGGACTGCGAGACCATGATCTTCTTGGCCATCAGTTCGAGGCATGTCATCTGCGAGGAACCGGCGTAGCCGAGATAGATCACGCGCACGGGGTGCTTCTGCCCGATGCGCCAGGAGCGGCGGGCCGCCTGCTGGAGCGAGTACACGTTGTAGCCCGACTGCATGAACACGATTGTCGGGAAATCCAACAGGTCCAATCCCGTCTTGACCAACTCGGGGTTGGTGATGAGCACGTCGATGCCACGATCCAGTTGCTCGGCAATCCAGTCCTCGCGGCGGCTTGCATCCACGCTCGCGCGCAGCACCGCCACCTTGAAACCTTCCTGCTCCAGCAGTACCTTCAGGCGCGACGTGGTGTCGCGCGTGCCGGTATAGACCGTGTAGGCGAGGACCTTGCGGCCCTGCGCCTTCTCCTGTTTGCAGATATCGATCAGCTCACGCTCCTTGGGGCTGATCTCGAACTCGTTGAACTGAGCCGGGACGAACGCCAAGGTGTTGCGCGTGCGCGGATGCACCACGGTTTCCGACCGGAAGCAGCAATCCGGCCAGGCCAGCAGCACGTTGAGGACCACACCCAGCAGAGTCGTATCGCGTCGCGCCAGAGCCTGTTTCAGCTCCGCGGTCAGCCGGCCCGCCAGATCGCGGTAGGCCGCGGCTTGCGCCGTGTCCATCGCGACTTCGCGGAACTCTTCGTCATACGGCGGCAGGACGTTGCCGCCGATGTCCTTGAGCTTGAGGAAGATCGTGAACGGCAGGATGCAGCGCAAGACGCCCTTGGGGCCGAAGCCCGGGGCTTTGACCGTGCGCACCGATACCTTGGTGCCCTTGGCCGTCTTGTGCGC
>NZ_MBPN01000235.1 GCF_001695625.1 Pseudomonas defluvii | reverse complement strand
AGGCCGGCGCCGCAGAGGCGGCACCGGCCAGCCCGCACAACAGTACGAGCGCGAGGCAGCGCAAGAACACCTTACTTGTCGCGCGTGATGCTCAAGCCCTTGAGCAGGCTGAGTGCCTGGCTGAGCTGGAAGTCGTCATCCTGCGGCCGTGCCTTGCGTGCGGAGCCTTTGCCCGATGGACGGTCTGCGCCACCATTGCCATTGCCCAGGTGACCTTGCAGGTCGGCTTCCTTGAAGTTCTCGCTGTCCTGCTCGCTGGTGATCTTGGCGCGGCGCACCTCGATGTCGGGAACAATGCCCTGGGCCTGGATCGAACGTCCGTTGGGGGTGTAGTACAGCGCGGTAGTGATCTTCAGTGCGCGGTCATTGTTCAGCGGCAGTACCGTTTGCACGGAGCCTTTACCGAAGCTGTCGGTGCCCATCAGTACACCCCGTTTCTGATCCTGGAGTGCGCCGGCCACAATTTCGGATGCCGAAGCACTGCCACCGTTGATCAGCACCACCAGCGGCACGCCTTCACTGGCGTCGGCCGAGTCAGCCGAGAAGCGCAGTTCGGAGTTGGCGATACGGCCCTTGGTGTAGACGATCAAGCCCTTGGTCAGGAAGTGGTCGGCCACCTCGACCGCCGACTGCAGCACGCCGCCGGGGTTGTTGCGCAAGTCCAGGACCAGGCCACGCAGTTTCTTGCCGTTGTCCTTGCGCAGCTTGGCCAGCGCCTTGCCGACTTCCTCGCCGGTCTTGACCTGGAACTGGGTGATACGAATGTAGCCATAGCCGTCTTCGAGCATCTGGCTCTTGACGCTCTTGACCTGGATGATGGCGCGGGCCAGTGTCACGTCGAACGGTGTGCCACCATCGCGGACCAGGGTCAGGGTGATTTTCTCGCCGACCTTGCCACGCATTTTATCGACGGCTTCGGTCATGGTCTGGCCACGGGTCGGCTGGCCGTTGATCTTGACGATCAGGTCGCCGGCCTCGATGCCTGCACGGGACGCCGGGGTATCGTCGATGGGCGACACCACCTTGATGAAGCCATCCTCGCTGCCGACTTCGATACCCAGGCCACCGAACTCGCCGCTGGTGCTTTCCTGCAGTTCCTGGAAGTCTTCCGGGCCCAGGTAGGCCGAGTGCGGGTCGAGGTTGCTGAGCATGCCCTTGATGGCATTCTCCAGCAGGGTCTTGTCATCGACGGGTTCGACATAGGCTGCCTTGATGCGGTCCATCACCTCGGCGAAGGTGCGTAGCTCATCGAGTGGCAGTGGCGCCTTGGCGCTGACGGTCGTGGCCGGCATCGCTGCTGGCTGTGCCGGTTCGGCGGCGTTGGCCAGAGGCGCGCCGATGACCAGGGCAGCAGCCAGGGCCAGCGAGGTGAGGCGGGGCGAGTGCAGCATGTCGAACGAACTCCTGATCCGGGTTTCGCCCCGTTCGGGGCATCGGCATGACAGATAGCGGTCAGGCCGTGAACAATAAGGTAATGCCTATCCCTGGGACCTGCACCATTGCGCCGGATCGCTCGGGCGACCCTGCTGGCGAATGGCGAAATACAACGCCGAAGTATTTTGGCCACCGCTGTTGCCGACGGTGGAGATGGCCTCACCGGCTTTGACGATGTCGCCGGCATCCTTGAGCAGGGTCTGGTTATGGCCATAAAGGCTCAAGTAACCGTTGCCATGGTCGAGGATGACCAGAAGTCCGGCACCGCGCAACCAGTCGGCGAAGACCACGCGGCCCCCGTGTACGGCATGCACCTGGCTGCCCGCAGAGGCGCTGATCATCACGCCGTCCCACTTGGCCCGCGAGTCATCGCCACGGGTTTCACCAAAGCGTGCAAGCAACCGGCCATTGACCGGCCATGGCAGTTTGCCACGGGCTGCGGAAAATGCCCCGCCAAATGCGGCTCCATCACTGGAGACCAGCGGGCCAGGGGTTGTCTGAGGCTTCTTCGGCGCATCGTTTTCACGGGCCGCAAGGGCTTCGCGCTGGCGCTGTTTCTCGGCTTCCTGTTGGGCAAGCAATGCACGCTGGCGTGCTTCTTCGGCCTCGCGCGCCTGACGGGCCAGGGTTTCCTCGATGGTCTTGAGGACGCGGCTCAGGTCAGCCTGCTCTTGCTCGCGCGCCTGTAGCTTCTGGTCACGGGCTTTTACGTCGGTGTCGAGCTTGGCCAGTACCTGCTGGCGTTCCTCACGGACCTTTTCCAGCTCCTGGCGCTGACTGTCGAGGCTGCCTTGCTGGGCCAGCAACTGGGCCTGCTGCAGAGCAATGTCGTTTTCCACATTGGCAAGCTGGCGCAGGGTTTCATTGAAGCTGCGCAACTGGCTCAAGCGCGCCTGACTCAAGTAGTCATAGTAGGTCAGGGTGCGGGCGAATTTTTCCGGGTTCTGCTGGTTGAGCAGCAGTTTGAGGTATTCCTCACGGCCATTCTGGTAGGCCGAACGCGCCTGGATCGCGATCAGGCGTTGCTGTTCAATGCGGGCGCTCTGGAGTTT
>NZ_MBPN01000234.1 GCF_001695625.1 Pseudomonas defluvii | reverse complement strand
CCTAGCCCGGACCCTGTGCGCCTGGAGCGGGCAGCCTAGCGTGCTGGTTGATCTGGAAGGCCATGGCCGCGAGGCGTTGTTTGATGGCCTCGACCTGACCCGTACCGTCGGTTGGTTCACCAGCCTGTACCCGGTGCGCCTTGGCGCTCACAGCGATCCGGCAACGACACTGAAGGGCTGCAAGGAGGCCCTGCGCAATCTACCTCACAAGGGCGTCGGTTTCGGCGCACTCCGCTACCTCGGTACGCCACAGGTCCGGGCCGCGATGCAGGCATTGCCGCGGGCTGACATCACCTTCAACTACCTCGGCCAGTTCGATGGCAGCTTTGCTGAAGGCGGCTTGCTGCAACTGGCCGTTGAGTCTGCCGGTCGTGAGCATGGCGCGCAATCCGGCCCGGCTCGGCGCCTGGAAATCAATGGCCAGGTCTATGGCGGCGAGCTGAGCCTGAGTTGGCGCTTTGACACCTCCCGCCATAGCGCTGCCCGTATGCAAGCGCTGGTGGATGACTACCGCGACACCTTGCAGGCACTGCTCGACCATTGTCTGGAGGCCGGAACTGGCGGCGTGACGCCGAGTGACTTTCCGCTGGTACGTTTGAGCCAGTCGCAACTTGATGGCCTGCCGCTGGGCGCTGATGCACTTGAGGACATCTACCCGCTGGCACCGATGCAGCAGGGCCTGCTGTTCCATTCGTTGTACGCACCCGAGGCCGGAACCTATGTGAATCAGCTTTGTGTGGATGTCGACAACCTGGATGTCGAGCGTTTTCGCGCCGCCTGGCACATCGCGCTGGCACGCCATGGCATCTTGCGTACGGGCTTTGTCTGGCGCGGTGATCTACCTGAGCCGCTGCAACTGGTTCGGCGCCAGGTCGCGGTGCCATTGCAGGTACTTGACTACCGTGACCGGGGTGACGTGCAGTCGTTGTTGCAGCAATTCGCATCTGCCGATCACGCCCGTGGCTTTGAGCTGGACGAGGCGCCTTTACTACGTTTGACCCTGATCCGTTTCGAGCCCGAACGTTACCGGCTGATCTGGACCAGCCATCATTTGCTGCTTGATGGCTGGAGTAGCGCCCAACTGATCGGTGAGGTGCTGCAGGCCTATGCCGACCCGCACAGCCTGCGGCCAGTCACTGGCGGTTATCGCCAATACATCCAGTGGTTGCAGGCTCAGGATGCAACCGTCAGCGAGGCGTTCTGGCGTGAGCGCTTGAGCCTGCTCGATGAGCCATGCCTGCTGGCCAATACCATGGTCGCGCCTGCTGCCGGCGAGGGCTCGGGCAACTGGAAACAGGCAATGACGGTCGAGCAGACGGCCGCTCTGCAAACGTTCGCCCAGCGCCAGCGGATTACGCTTAACACCTTGGTACAGGGCGCATGGTTGCTGTTGCTGCAACGCTATACCGGCCTGCAGAGCGTGTGCACCGGTGTCACCGTGGCTGGGCGTCCGACACAGCTGGAGGGCGCCGAATCCTGGCTGGGGCTGTTCATCAATACTTTGCCGCTACTGGTTCGGCTCGACGCCGGGCAGGCAGTGGGCGACTACTTGCGCAAGCTGCAGGCCGACAACCTGGCGCTGCGCGAGCACGAACACACACCGCTGTACGCGATACAGGGCTGGGCCGGGCAGGGTGGCCAAGGCCTGTTCGATACGCTGATCGTGTTCGAGAACTACCCGGTGGATGCGGCATTGCGTCAGGCATCGGACAGCGGCCCACGCTTTGGCCCCATGGAACAGTTGGAGATGACCAACTACCCGCTGGCCCTGACCGTCAACCTCGGTGAACGCCTTGAGATCGGCTACAGCTACCACTGTTCATGCTTTGATCAAGCTACACTGATGCGCCTGGATGGGCAGTTGCGGCAGATCTTGCTGAATATGGCCCAGGATGCCGAGGTTGCGTTGGGGCGTATCCCGCTCAACGATGCCGTGGCGTTGCGACAGTTGGCCCAGTGGAGCGCAGTGCAGCAGCATTTCCCGGCGTTCGTGCCGGTATCGTCCCGTATTGCCGAACAGGCTGCCCTGCGCCCTGACGCCGTGGCGATCCGTCATCAGGGCGTCAGCTTCTGCTACGCCGAGCTGGAGCAGCGTGCCAATCAACTGGCCCATCGCTTGGTGAGCCTCGGTGTGGGCAGCGATGTACTGGTCGGCGTGGCCCTGCCACGGTCGCCTGAACTGATCGTCGCCCTGTTGGCTGTGCTCAAGGCGGGTGGTGCCTATGTGCCGCTGGATCCGGACTACCCGGCAGAGCGCTTGGCCTACATGGTCGAGGACTCCGGCCTGCAACAGGTCATCAGCTTGTCCAGCCTGGACCTGCAGTTGCCGGTACAGGTATTGCCGCTGGACACCCTGGACCTTTCTGCAGAGCCATGCAGCGCACCACAGGTCACCATCGACCCTGAGCAACTGGCCTATGTGATCTACACCTCTGGCTCGACCGGCCAACCGAAAGGCGCGCAGTTGACCCAGCGCAACGTCGAGCGGCTGTTCCAGGCCACCCAGGGCGATTTCGGTTTCACCCAAGACGACGTCTGGACCCTGTTCCATTCCTATGCCTTCGATTTCTCGGTGTGGGAAATCTTTGGCGCCCTGGTGCATGGCGGTGCTTTGGTGATCGTGCCGTATTTCAC
>NZ_MBPN01000233.1 GCF_001695625.1 Pseudomonas defluvii | reverse complement strand
GCCGACCAGCTGCAGTGGCAGTAAGCGACGCAGCTTAAACTCGCTGAAAAACTGTCTTGACCGATGGGTCCACTTTAGAGCTTGTACGCGAGTGGTCGCGGTCCACCTCTGATTTCACGACCTCAATAGAAGCGAACTGGGTGGCTAACGAACTGACGAAACTTAGCTGGAACATGCAGGCCTACAGAACGCTCGACGAGTTTGGAGCGTTGGAGACGGGGAAGCCATTGGTGTTCTTCGATCAGAACATGTCACACCCAAACTTGGCCTGGAGGATACTGCGCAGTAATCACCTCATCCAGCAATCAGAGGAGACCAAAGCCTTACTTCATAACTTTGAGGAGGCTCGCCAGAAAGGTGCAGATCCACTGCCTTTATACCAAAGCCCGTAAACTGCATAATCACGTTTACCGCGTGCAGATACAGGCATACCCTCTCATTAACTTAGCCAAAGCTAACTGAACTGCTGGCCCTATCTCGATGCATGTAGATAGACTAAATTCTCTCACGACTACAGGACGACAGCGGTCCAAAGCGAAAGACAAAGGACTGCCGGCCTCCTCAATTAGCGTCCCCTGTTAACTAGATTTAACCTTAAACTGTTGTCGTTAACAGACCAAAAAATAGATTTAACCGCTTGGATCACACTGCATAGCAACTCACCTACAGCATCGCTACTGGGTTTGTGACAGCTACCGTCCATTCGGGAGCCGATACTGGACGTCAATGTGGCGCTTGATCTCCAAGATGTCCTCGGTCGCGTCAGGAGCGGCGGCCTCGTGCTGGGAGTACAACACATCTGTCGTCTACGTCGGGTTATCTTCGATCCTGTTGCCATAGAACTAGGCCGGAGCTTGGGTACAGCGGGTCGATCGGTGATTGGTATCTGGCTCGCTTTGCTGCAAGCGGGTGGAGCGTCGTTCCATCTGTTAGAGGACAAAATGGCTTTGTCGCTCGTCGGTTCCGTCGCGATGACCCTGGTGCTCATCATCTGGCAAAAACCCGGGCGGTATCGTGGGTAAGTCCAAAGAGCAGGGGGGGGCGCCGACTACATGGTGGCACCCTGCTACAATCGCCTCCCTTGGAATAGAGAGGCCGACATGACACGGATCGCTGTAACACTTGCTAGTTCTCTTGCACTCACCGGCTGCATGACGCAGATGCCCGAATCGGAATACCAGACGATTTCTAAGTTGGTCTCAGCCGCAGGCCTGTGCAAACGCGAGCAACTTATCACCGCAGACCAATACAACAGCTTTGTCTCGTTCCAGATGCAGCGTCGTCCAGCCCAGTACCTGTATGACCAGGGCAAGCTGTGGAATATGGTTCAAAGCTACTCGGCTGAGGCGGATGCTATGGTTCTCACCGACGCAGATCGATCGAAAGCCCAGATCGCTTGTGCTCAGGTGGCTAGCGCGGCGGACGAAATGGCCAGAATGAGCCAAGCACCAGGCGTCGCACCGCAGATGCCGGTCTATACCCCTCGCAACACCAACTGCATCACCAATTACGGCTACACGACCTGCTCGTCATATTAAAGCCCGGGAACAGACCCAATGAAATATATCGCCGCCCTTGCCGTAGCCCTCTCCCTCGCGGGATGCGCCTCCGAGCAGCAGACCTGGAAGGCCACGGCCACAACCGACGAATTCACCGATAAGACCACCATGATGGTCACTACGGGCGATCTGGGCACGCCGAACTGGATCGTCACCCAGCCGCTGCACTTCTACCCGGTAGTCCGGAAGGAAGGCAGCGAGATCTACGTCGGCATCATGTCCGGTGGCCGCTTCAAGGTGCCGGTCGGTACCGTCCAACTGCGCATCGACCAGAACGAGGCGTGGACAATCTCTCCGCAGGAAACGCCGGTGAGCATGGCCCCGTCTATCCCGTTGGCCCCGCTCGTTGGGCTGCAGGGCGAGCAGGCTGCACTGGTCAACAACGCCCAGGAACAGGCGATGAAGTCCACGTCGCAGTTGATGAGCCCGTACACCGTGACAGGCGGCGATAAGGCCAAGCAGATCCTCAAACAGATGGTCTCCGGCCACCTGATCAAGTACCGCACCGTAGGCATCAATCAGGCCGCGTCGACCACCGGAGAGGCCGTTATCGACCCGTCGCTGGTCAAGTCGCTGCGGGAGATCGGCATCGAGCCGAACAGCCTGTAAGGCGTTCCTGCAGCCACAAAAAAGCCCGCCAAGCGGCGGGCTTGCGGGGACAGCGCCAATCAGATTGACGGAGTATGTACGTCGGCGGTCGCGGTGGTAGCCAGGTCAAAAGCGGGCATCACAGGGGCCAACGAGCAAGTCACCTAGGGAGTCTATTCGCCGAACAAGCATGAAACCTTCCTGCGAAGCGGTAATTACATTTGTCACCCGAAAGCGTAACGCAGTGCCAGAGGGGGTGAGCGTTGGTCGCTGGCTACCTGCAAAAGCAGCCTCTGCAGGTAGCCACAGTTTTGCTGCTGCTGATCCAATGCGGCAATAAGGAAGAGAATCCCCCGCAATCCAAAACCTGAGCGCAAGCGTAAGCCCCGGCTAAGCCGGGGCGATTCTTCGTCGGGATTCGTCAACATGGGATCTAAAGTGGACCCATCGGTCAAGACAGTTTTTCAGCGAGTTTAAGCTGCGTCGCTTACTGCCACTGCAGCTGGTCGGC
>NZ_MBPN01000232.1 GCF_001695625.1 Pseudomonas defluvii | reverse complement strand
CCATTTGCTGTCATCCTTTCGAGGACGACAGCTTAAACTACCCCGTAGTCACTGTCTCAAAAGGTGGATCCACTATAAACCATCGAAACACATACAGGCAATTAACAACAACCAGATCAACTTGGCTGACTTTTTAAATCAGGTAGGTATTTTTACTGTTATCACTTTTTTCTCCTCCTCATAGCGGCGCTTCAATGCAGCTGCCAATGCGACCTTGGCGCGCTTCTCGCCATGCACTAGCACCACCTGTTCAGGCCACTGCTGCATTCCCGCTACGAAATCCACCAAACCCTTTTGATCCGCATGGGCCGAGTAGCCACCCAGCGTTGCGACTTTGGCCTTGATTTCGTACATCTCTGCGTCCAGGTCAATCATCACAAAGCCTTCGGCGCCCTCGCTGGCCTGGATGACCGCGCCCGGCGTGCCCCTAGCCTGATAGCCCACAAACAGCACTTGGTGCCGCGGGTCGCCCAGCATGGCTTTTAGGTAGTTGACGATTCGCCCACCTGAGCACATTCCATTGCCCGCAATGACGATAGAAGGCCTGCCGGTGCTGGCCAGGTAGTTGACGGTTTTCTGGTGCTGCACATGGCTGTCTAGGGTGACCAACTGCCTGAAGCGCAGCGGTTTTCGCCCCTCGCTAAGACGTTGCTGGGCTTCATCGTTCCAGAAGTCGTTGAGTTCACGGTAGGCCTGGGTGAATCGGCTGGCCAGGGGCGAGTCAAGGATGATGGGCAGTTGTGGCCAGTCAATGGGCAGCCCTTGCTGCGCTTCCTGCTCGCCCGGGCAAGGCTCGGCAGGCAGCAGCGCCTTGCGATGGAGGATGTCTTCGATTTCGTAGAGCAGTTCCTGGGTGCGGCCGGCACTGAATGCCGGAATGAGGATGGTGCCATGGTCAGCCAAGGCCTGGTCTATTGCCTGTTCGAGCCGTTGCTGGCGGTGAGTGCGGTCTTCATGCAGGCGGTCGCCGTAGGTGCTTTCCAGCACCAGGATGTCGGCGCGCTCTGGCGATTTGGGCGGCTGCAACAACGGTGTATGGGCCGCCCCAAGGTCGCCGGAGAACACGACGCGCTTGCTGGCAGCGGCTTTCGGGTAGTGGATATCGCACTCGATGTAAGCAGACCCCAGCACATGCCCTGCACGCTGAAGGCGGATGTTGCAGACCAGCTCCGGGGTGTTGATGAGCGCATGCCATTGGTCGTAGGGCACGGCAATGATGGCTTGCTCTACACGCTTGAGGTAGCGGTCTACCGTGTTCTGGTCACGGGTAACGCTGAGTTTGAAAGCATCTTCCAACACCAGCGGCAGCAGCCTGGCAGAGGGCTGACTGCAGATGATCGGGCCGTTGAAACCTGCGGCGAGCAGGTTGGGAATGCGCCCTACATGGTCGATATGAATATGACTGATTAGCAGGGCCTTGATGCCCTCGACCGGGAAGTCGATTTCAAGGTTGGCCGCTGGGCTCGACTCGTCACCCTGAAACAGGCCGCAATCGATCAGCAGGCTGTGGGCGGCATCAAGATGAAGCTGGTGACAGGAGCCGGTTACGCCTTGGGTGGCGCCGTGGTGGGTAATAGCGGGAAAAACCATACGAGCCCGTTCCGTGCGTATTTATGGAGCGCTATTACTCCACAGAAGCGTGCGGGCACGGTGCCAGAATCGGATGGGGTGGCTGTAGGAAAAGTCCTATTTTTTAGTGCTCTCCAGTATTCCGCTGCCTGAAACCAGGCAGGCCTCAGACACTGGAGCGGCGAGCACGGCCTTTGGCGCGCAGGGCGATGTACATTCCCAACAGTGGGCCTACGGCGAGCCCCAGCAATAGCGCCACCAGCACAATCACCGCAACGGGCAAGGCCGGTGCAGACCAACCAAACAAGACCAGCGCCACGGATTGTTGGTTTTCCAGCACAAACAGCAGCACAACCGCTGCCACCGCCAGAACGAACAGTACCAGCAGCAGGCGTTTAAGGTTGCGCATGTTTATCTCCTTTTCCCGACAGTATCACGCCTCTTCCTCGTCTTCATTGACCCGATCCCGTAACTCTTTACCGGGTTTGAAATGCGGCACGAACTTGCCATCAAGGCTGACAGACTGACCGGTCTTGGGGTTGCGCCCTACGCGGGGTGCGCGGTAGTGCAGCGAGAAGCTGCCGAAACCGCGAATTTCAATGCGGTCACCCGTCGCAAGGCACTGGGACATTTGCTCAAGCATGGTCTTGATGGCCAGCTCCACATCTTTGGACGAGAGCAGCCCCTGATGGGTGACAATACGTTCGATCAACTCGGACTTCGTCATATTTTTCCCTTCTTTATCAAGCAGCTAGATCATTGCTTCTTCTGTTTGTAGCATGCTCGGAGGGATTTGAACAGGGTGGATCTTGACTTAATCAAAAATTCAAAATTGCACCATGGTGGGGATGGCCCAGGATGATGGGCTGGCATCAGGAAGCGGGTGCCGGTCTGCAAGGGCTGGGTTGAGGCTGATGACGCTATCGCGGGCAAGCCCGCTCCTACAAAGGCCGTGCAAGCTATAAGAGCCGGGCTGAACTGCAATGCAGACGCCGCGAACTTACTGACACCCCGCTCCAACAAAGGCCGTGCAAGCTGTAGGAGCCGGGCTTGCCCGCGATGCAGACGCCGCGAACTTACTGGCACCGCGCCGACGCCATCAG
>NZ_MBPN01000231.1 GCF_001695625.1 Pseudomonas defluvii | reverse complement strand
CCCGCTCCAGCCCACCCGAGGGGCTTCCCCCTCAAGCATTCCAAAAGTTTTGCGTGCACTGCTGTACCCGACGCGAGCTACGCAACCCAAGATCCATCAGGCCATACTGAACATGGCCCTCACGCAGGAGACCCCACCATGCTGAGCTGGGACGAATTCGACAAAGACGACGGCGAAGTCGCCGCTAAAAACGCTGGTGCTGCCCAATCGATTGAAAACGGTATCGACAAACTCGACAGCGCTGGCGGTGCCGCCGCCCTCGAGGCCCGTGCCGTGACCGCAGCGGACTCTGCTGCCGTAATCCGTGCCAAAGCGGCACTGGATGAACTCGACATCGCCGAAGGCCTGGCCGAGCTGGAAGGCTCTGCAGCCCGTGTAGCCGTTGATGAGAAGCGCATGATCAACTGCCGCGCCGACCTCAACCAACTGGTTCCATTCAAATACGACTGGGCCTGGCAGAAGTACCTGGACGGCTGCGCCAACCACTGGATGCCGCAAGAGGTCAACATGACCGCGGACATCGCCCTCTGGAAAAACCCGGAAGGCCTGACCGACGACGAGCGCCGCATCGTCATGCGTAACCTGGGCTTCTTCTCTACCGCCGACTCCCTGGTTGCCAACAACCTGGCTCTGGCCGTGTATCGCCTGATCACCAACCCGGAGTGCCGCCAGTACATCCTGCGCCAGGCCTTCGAAGAAGCGATCCACACACACGCCTACCAGTACTGCATCGAATCGCTGGGCATGGATGAAGGTGAAATCTTCAACATGTACCACGAGATCCCATCGGTCGCGAAAAAGGCCGCCTGGGGCCTGCGCTACACCCGCTCGATCTCCGACCCGGAATTCGATACCGGCACCGTCGAGACCGACAAGGAACTGCTGCGCAACCTGATCGCCTACTACTGCGTACTCGAAGGCATCTTCTTCTACTGCGGCTTCACCCAGATCCTGTCCATGGGCCGCCGCAACAAGATGACCGGTGTTGCCGAGCAGTTCCAGTACATCCTGCGTGATGAATCCATGCACCTGAACTTCGGTATCGACGTGATCAACCAGATCAAGATCGAAAACCCGCACCTGTGGGATGCCGAAATGAAGGAAGAAGCCACGCAGATGATTCTGCAGGGCACCCAGCTGGAAATCGAATACGCCCGTGACACCATGCCACGCGGTGTACTGGGCATGAACGCAGCGATGATGGAAGACTATCTGAAGTTCATCGCCAACCGCCGCCTGTCGCAGATCGGCCTGAAGGAAGAGTACCCAGGTACCACCAACCCGTTCCCATGGATGAGTGAAATCATGGACTTGAAGAAAGAGAAGAACTTCTTTGAGACCCGGGTTATTGAGTATCAGACCGGTGGGGCTTTGAGCTGGGATTGATGCTGGCTTGAATTCACAAGAAGGCTGCCGAAAGGCGGCCTTTTTTGTGCCTGGAAATACTGTTGTATTGCAGGAGATAGAGACACACGCTTTGCAGCAGGCTTACCTGCAGCGGTCAATCCGACTCCGGGCCGTGATCTTGAATCTCATACCAGGCGGCCTTGGTTCCGACATGCAGGTGCTTTTGATGGCCAGGCGTGAAAGAGGTGTCCAGGCAGCCCAGGGCTATTGAGACCCACCCGGAAAATTCACCTTCACTTGTCGACCAAAACAACGACGAGCCACAGTGGCGACAGAACTGCCGCACAACGGTTGCAGAGGACTGGTAGCCCTTGAGGCTCTCGCTACCCTTGGTGATGTGCAGGTCGGCTCGAGGCACACTGCCATAGCTGGCAAATGCCGCGCCATGCCCTTTTCGACACTGGCTGCAATGGCAGTGAGATACCGCTTTGGGGCGAGACGACACTCGATACGCCACCGCGCCGCACAGGCAGCTTCCCGAGAAAATACGCGTCAATGCAATAGCCCTTCTTGAAGAAACAGTACTTTAGCCAGCAAGGCTGCACGCCTACGCTTACTACCAGTTCATCACCAGCGGCAAGCCAGGCCGGAAGTCGCGTGTCTGCCCTTGAACACCGTGGTCGATCTCCAACTCCATCAGGTGCTCGTTACCCTGGATGATCTCAAATTCGCTCAGCTGATTTGCACAAGAGGCCGTTGCGGAGAATGCTTCGCCGCTGGCTGTTGTGACCCGTACTGCGGTGATTTGGCGAAAGCCATTGGCATGCTCAATAGGCTGAGCTCGCTCGGGCGGCATCTGGTCTGGGCGTTTGGCAAAAGACAGAAAGAACCACATGGGCTCTGAGACAGGTGCGCGACCTACGTCCACTTTAAGGCTGGTTGGCAAGTAAGCAGGGCGATACTCCCAGGCGGGAAAAGGCAGCGCTTCGTTTGCGGTAGTAGGCCTGAAGCACACGCCAAAGGGTGATACCTGGCTATCTGTTGCGCTGAGGCGCTCGAAGAGCTGCGTGGGGGCCGTTAATGGGCTTTGCGCTTCCTGGGCATCCGCGAGGTACAACAACTCAATGAATGTGTTTTGGAAGAAGAACCTGCGGTTCGCGGTCCCTTGCCCAGGGTGAACGTTCGGTGTGCCTTCGATAAGACCCAGGGCGCTCAAGGCGGCGGCGCTTTGGGTGGGATTGGTTACGCAGATAAAAAGGTGATCAACTTCCATGTCTCATTCCTTTTAGGACAACTTGGCTACGGCCAGGTATCAAAAACGCCAGAAAGACAAAACCCCTACCTGCGTGTGCAGATAGGGGTTTCGGAATTTAATCTTGACGATGACCTACTCTCACATGGGGAAACCCCACACTACCATCGGCGAT
>NZ_MBPN01000230.1 GCF_001695625.1 Pseudomonas defluvii | reverse complement strand
GGGGTTTGGGGAGCAATGGAACCAAAAACCAACGTAAGCTCTGAATCCCACCGTAAAGGGGCTTTCCGATCTCCAGCTCACCCGCCAGGCATTACTCTCTGATCAGTGCCTCGATGATCGGGCAGATCGTTCCGCCGTCTCCCGCATCACATTGCTGCACCAGTTCGCCTAACAGTTGCTGCATGACGACCAAGTCGGCCATCTTCTGCTCGATCAACGCGAGCTTGCGTGCAGCCCGTGCTCGCGTTTCGGCACAGGCGCACGACTCATCCAGCGTCAGCAGTCCACCGACTTCCGAGAGCGTGAAACCCAGCGCCTGAGCCCGCTTGATGAAACGCAGTCGCTTCACCATGTCCACCGGATAGCGCCGATGGCCACCCAAGGGTTTGGCTGGTTCATCCAGCAGCCCGCGTCGCTGGTAGTAGCGGATCGTCTCGACGTTCACCCCGGCGGCGTCTGCCAGCTTGCCAATGGTCAGCTCTGTGGCCATCACTTTCTCCTTGATTCCGTACTTTGGTACGGAGTTTAGAATAGCACCTAGGCAATCAGGCTCAGGAGATGGGAATGGGGATGCAACTCACCGGGAAAGGCTCGCTGGTCGCGAGTTCGCTGACCGCCATCGGTGCGTCGGTGTGCTGTGTCGGGCCACTGGTGCTGTTGGCACTCGGTGTCGGCGGTACGTGGGTGGGCGCTCTGACCATGATGGAGCCACTACGCCCCCTCTTCATCGGGTTGACTCTACTGTTCCTGGGATTGGCATTCCGCAAGCTCTACCTGGTGCCACAGGTTTGTACGCCAGGTACACCCTGCGCCGATCCGCGCACGCTCGTGCGACAGCGACTCGTGTTCTGGATCGTCAGCGTGCTGCTGCTCGGCCTATTGGCCGTGCCGTGGCTCGCCCCGCTGTTCTACTGAAGGAGATTAACCATGCGCAAACTGCTGATCGCCGTGCTTTTCGCCTTGCCGTTCGTGGCGCTGGCGGCTCCCCCGAAAACCGTCACGCTCGACGTGCAGAACATGACGTGCGGACTCTGTCCGATCACGGTCAAGAAGTCGCTGGAGAAGGTGTCCGGCGTGAGTGACGTCCAGGTCAATTTCGACCAGAAGACGGCGACCGTCACCTACGATCCCGATAAGGCCCAGCCCGAGGCACTGACTGAGGCGACCGCGAACGCGGGATACCCCTCCACAGTGCAGAAGTGAGGTCACGATGAGCGCCATTGTCCTTGAGTCCGTGCTGACTTGCCCGCGCTGCGGCTTCGCCAAGCCGGAAACCATGCCCACGGACGCCTGCCAGTTCTATTACGAGTGCAGCAACTGCAAGGCGCTGCTGCGCCCCAACCCAGGGGATTGCTGCGTTTTCTGTTCGTTCGGCTCGGTGAAGTGCCCGCCGATCCAGCAGCAGCTTGGGTGTTGCTCATAGCGTTTAGGGGGATCACAGGTCGTCGTCTGGATTACGCAGTGGCCGCAGCTCGCCGCGCGCAACTTCTTCCGGTACCGCAAAGGAATACCGCCCGAGCATGTTGATGTGCTCGTAGATCAGCGGCGATAGCCGGGCCAAATCCTCTTCCAGCACTGGATAGCCGTGCTGCTTGAGCCGTTCCACGGCCGCCGTCATGTAGAGGGTGTTCCACAGCACGATGATGTTCACCACCAGGCCCAGAGCACCGAGCTGGTCTTCCTGGCCTTCGCGGTAGCGCTGGCGGAGCTCGCCGCGTTTGCCGTGGAACACGGCGCGGGCCAGGCTGTGCCGGCCTTCGCCTCGGTTCAACTGGGTCAGGGTGGCGCGGCGCTTGGACTCGTCGTCGATATAGGTCAACGTGTGCAGAGTCTTTTCGATCCGCCCGAATTCGGCCAGCGCCTGGGCCAGCCGGGTGGGTCTATCTCCCGTTTGCAGCGTGCGCATGATGCCAGTCGCCGGCACCCGGCCGAGTTTGAGCGAGCCGGCCAGGCGCAGCAGGTCGTCCCAGTGCTCGGCGATCAGGTCGAGTTTGACCGACTGGCGGGCCAGCCCGTTGAGCTTGCCGTAGTCCGCGTCCGGGCGCGTGCGCCAGAAGCGGGTACCGCCGACATCGGCCAGCCGCGGACTGAAGTGGTAGCCAAGTAGGCGGAAGAGCCCGAACACCACATCGCTGTAGGCCCCGGTGTCGGTCATGATTTGCGTCGGCTGCAACTCGGTCTGCTGTTCCAGCACGACCGCCAGCAACACCAGGCTGTCGCGCAGCGTGCCGGGCACGGTGATGGCGTTGAGGCCGGAGAATTGGTCGGAAATCAGGTTGTACCAGGTGACACCCCGGCCGGTGCCGAAATACTTCGGATTGGGGCCGGCATGCACGGTGCGCACCGGTACGACGAAGCGCATGCCATCGGCGGAGGCGACCTCGCCGCCACCCCAGACTTGGGCCAGTTCCAGTTGGCTTTGCGCTCCGACCAGGATGGCGTTAGCCGCTGACAGGGTGTCGTCGCGGATATAATTCTGGCTGACCCAGGACAGCCGGTCACGGCGCAGCGCCGGGTTGTCGGTGCGGATCAAGGGCTCCAGGCCGGTGTTGCAGGCCCCGCCCAACAGCACCGCGCAGAGGCTGGTGACCAGGTTGTCGGCGCGTGCATTGCGTTCGGAGACATGGGTGAAGGCCTCGGAAAAGCCAGTGCGGGCGGCGATTTCCAAGAGGATTTCCGGCAGATCGACACGCGGCATCAGGTCAGACACGGCCGCCCGCAGTTGCAGCAACGAGCAGGGCTCGTCCAGCTTGTCCAGCGCCCCGAGCGACAGTTCGGTCTTGCCCTCGGTGTTCTCG
>NZ_MBPN01000229.1 GCF_001695625.1 Pseudomonas defluvii | reverse complement strand
GGTTCGGCGCTGGGCTGATGAGCCTGTAAAAAGCCGATACTTGCCCGGTTTTGGCTTCCGCTGTTCCATACAGTCCGATCAGCCACTCTAAAACTCTGCACCAAAGCAGCCCTACAGCGCCTACCTCATGTATGCGCATTCGCTGGTCATTGAGTTTGGGAAAGGTCCTACATCCAACCAGTAGCCGGATCTGCTAGCGTCCAAGCTTTTCTGACGCTTGGCCCACAGGGATGCTGCCATGATCTACCTGCCCGCTGTTCGCGTACTTCTGCCCGCCTGCGCACTGCTGCTACTGACCGGTTGCCAGGCCCAATCCCTGCCATTGCCCAAGAGCGAAAAGCTCTCCGCGGAAAAAGTCGCGCAGATCGCGACGACCATCGACCAGACCTACCCGAAGCTGTCCATCGACATACGCACCCAACTGCTCAACACCGTGGTGCAGTCGCTGTACAATATGGTGTTTGTCGAAGGCGGTGAGTTTCAGATGGGGGATTTTGGCTGGAAGTGTGACTACGACCAGAGCAATATGTGTGAATGGCCGTGTGGCGTTGAGCCAGAGCGGTTGTGCAACATCAGCATGGATGGGGATGATGATTTTGTTCATCCGGTTAAATTGACTAGCTACTATCTTTCAAAATTCCAAGTGGCGCTTGGAGATTTCGATTTGTTTTTTACCATCCAAGATAAACCTATTTTTGATGCAGAGTACCGTCAGCGTAAAAACTTGCAATTTCGCTATCAGCCGAACAACCCAGCTTTTACAAAAACCTGGCAAGAAGCCAAGAACTACTGCAACTGGCTAGGTGAGCTAACCGATTACCCAGTGGACTTACCCACCGAGGCACAGTGGGAATATGCAGCTCGCAGTCGCGGTCAGTATGTATTTTTCCCTACCGACAATGGCGGTTTGGACTATGGACGAAACTTCCCCGCTCAGGGTGTCGGGCGCACATTCGCCGTAGACAGCTTTGTGCCCAACCCACTGGGCCTTTACAATATGTCAGGTAATGCAACCGACTGGGTCAACGACTGGTACGGAGAAGATTATTACCGCCACTCTCCGATTGAAAACCCTCAAGGCCCCAGTACTGGAACTCAGAAAATCCGTCGTGGGACCAATGCTGGTGAAAGCCCATTGCTGACAGCCAGCACGGTGCGTCGCTTCCCCAATGATCCCGTCAGAACGGGATACTATCCCGGTACAGGCTTCCGTTGCGCGATTCAGTTTGATCAACCGCTCTAAAACCTATACCTCTAATGCAGTCCTGCAGCTCCCCTCACAATCCATGCATGCATGCGCATTCGCTGGCAATGGAGTTTGGGAAAGGTCCTACATCCAACCAGTAGCCGGATCTGCTAGCGTCCAAGCTTTTCTGACGCTTGGCCCACAGGGATGCTGCCATGTTCTACCTACCCGCTGTTCGCGTACTTCTGCCCGCCTGCGCACTGCTGTTACTGACCGGCTGCCAGGCCCCAACCCTGCCATTGCCCAAGAGCGAAAAACTCTCCGCAGAAAAAGTCGCGCAGATCGCGACGACCATCGACCAGACCTACCCGAAGCTGTCCACTGACGTACGCGCCCAACTGCTCAACACCGTGGTGCAGTCGCTGGACAATATGGTGTTTGTCGAAGGCGGCGAGTTTCAGATGGGGGATTTTGGCTGGAAGTGTGACTATGACCCTAGCAATATGTGTGAATGGCCGTGTGGGGTTGAGCCCGAGCGGTTGTGCAATATCAGCTTGGATGGGGATGATGATTTTGTTCATCCGGTTAAGTTAAGTAGCTACTATCTTTCTAAGTTCCAGACCACGATACGTGATTTTGACCATTTTTTTATTGCTCAAGGCAAGCCACTTTTTGACAGAGAGCTTCGCAAACGAAAGGATTTAGCGTTTCGTTTTCAACCCACAATGCCCACCCCCACTAAATCCTGGCAAGAAGCCAAAGATTACTGTGCTTGGCTAGGCCAACTAAGTGGCTATCCAGTGAGCTTGCCCACCGAAGCACAATGGGAATATGCCGCTCGCAGTCGCGGCCAATACGTATACTTTTCTACCGATAATGGAAACTTGGATTACGGACGTAACTTTCCAAAACCCGGGAAGGGGCGCACTTTTGAAGTTGATAGTTTCGCACCCAACCCATTAGGTATTTACAACCTTTCAGGAAATGCTGTCGATTGGGTAAGTGACTGGTATGGCGAGGACTACTATCATCACTCCCCTTTGGAGAATCCGACAGGTCCAGCGACAGGTACATTACGTATTCATAGGGGCTCCGCGTTTGTTGAGAGCCCGTTAATTACCGCAAGCACCGTTCGACGCTGGGCGGCAGAGCCCGTCAAATCGGGGTACGTCCCAGGGTACAGCTTTCGCTGCGCCATACAGTCCAATCAAGCGCTATGAAGCCCTGCAACTCCCCTGGCAACCCATGTATGCGCAATCGCTGGTCATTGAGTTTGGGAAAGGTCCTACATCCAGCCACTGACTGGATCTGCTAGCGTCCAAGCTTTTCTGACGCTTGGCCTACAGGGATGCTGCCATGTTCTACCTGCCCACTGTTCGCGTACTTCTGCCCGCCTGCGCACTGCTGCTACTGACCGGCTGTCAGGCCCAATCCCTGCCATTGCCCAAGAGCGAAAAGCTCTCCGCGGAAAAAGTCGCGCAGATCGCGACGACCATCGACCAGACCTACCCGAAGCTGTCCACCGACATACGCACCCAACTGCTCAATACCGTGGTGCAGTCGCTGGACAATATGGTGTTTGTCGAAGGCGGCGAGTTTCAGATGGGGGATTTTGGCTGGAAGTG
>NZ_MBPN01000228.1 GCF_001695625.1 Pseudomonas defluvii | reverse complement strand
CGTATCGACCAGCAGGTGAAAATTCGCGGTTTCCGCATCGAGCTGGGGGAAATCGAAGCGCAGTTGCAAAGCCACCCGCAGGTCAACGAAGCGGCGGTGCTGGTCAAGGAGGGCGCCGGTGGCCCCCGGCTGGTGGGCTATGTCGCCAGCTCGGACTTGGCGATTCAGGACGAGCTCAAGGCCCACCTGCACGAACGGCTGCCGGAATACATGGTCCCGGCACAGATCGTGGTGTTGCCGACGTTGCCACTGACCGCCAACGGCAAGCTCGACCGTCGCGCGCTACCCGAGCCGGACGCTGCAGCAGGCCGCGAGTACCGGGCGCCGCAGACCGATACCGAACAGGCCATCGCCCGTATCTGGGCGCAGGTACTGGACGTGGAGCGTGTAGGCCTTGATGACCACTTTTTCGAACGGGGCGGGCATTCCTTGCTGGCGGTACAGACCGTTTCACGCCTCAAGCGTGAGTTCGATCTCGACGTTGGTGTGCGCGAGCTGTTCGAACACCCACAGCTTGAGGCCTTCGCCCGTTATGTCGAGGCATTGCGCCCTTACGCCGAGGCTGCGCGCCAAGAACTGCAAGACGATATCCATGCGGCATTGGCGGAACTCGACGGTCTTTCGACTGAAGAACTTGAAGCCCTGCTGGCGGAATAGGACAGAACTGAATTTATGCAAAGCCTGATCGCATCCTTGAAAGACCTTGCCCCTGAAAAACGCAAGGCACTGGCCGCACTCTTGAAGAAGAAAGGTATCGACCTGTTTGCGCAGATGCCTATCAGCCCGGCTGATCGCACCCTGCCACTGGCCTTGTCTTATGCTCAGCAACGGTTGTGGTTTCTCACGCAACTGGAGCCGGCCAACAGTGCCTACAACATTCCGGGCGCGCTGCGCCTGCGTGGTCAACTCGATCGAAATGCGCTGCAGAACGCTTTCGATGGGCTAGTGGCGCGTCACGAAAGCCTGCGTACCCGTTTTATCGCAGATGCCGATGCACAGCCACGGCAGGTGATTGATGCGCCGACGCCCCTGGCCATCAGGTCGATTGATTTGCGCGGGCAGGGCCCGGAAGCCCTGGCTGCCGCCGTTGAAGTCGAAGCCTTGCAACCCTTCGACCTGGCTAACGGTCCGTTGCTTCGGGTCACCCTGTTGACCTTGGCCGATGACGAGTACGCGCTGCTGTTGACCTTGCACCACATCATTGCCGATGGCTGGTCTATGAACGTGTTGGTGGATGAGTTTGCTGCCGCCTACAGTGCTTGCGTTCAAGGCCATGCGCTGGACCTTCCGGGGTTGCCGGTGCAGTACGCCGACTATGCGCAATGGCAGCGCGAGTGGCTCGAAGCCGGCGAGCTGCAACGCCAGCTCGAGTACTGGACGGCTCAGTTGGGGGATACCTCAGCGGTGCTGGAGCTACCGGGGGACTTCCCGCGCCCGGCGGTGCAAAGCTATCGCGGTGCCCAGCAGCGGCGTGTACTTGACGAAGCCTTCGGTCAACGCCTGCGCCAGTTCGCTCAGGCACAGGGCTCGACGACCTTCCAGGTACTGCTGGCGACCTTTGCCGTCTGCCTGCACAGGGCCAGTGGCCAGTGCGACCTGCGTATCGGCGTGCCGACGGCCAACCGCAATCGGCTGGAAATCGAGGGGTTGATCGGTCTGTTCGTCAACACTCAGGTGCTGCGCTGCGTGGTCGATAGCCACGCAGGCTTTGCCGACCTGCTGGAGCAGGTACGCGAACGGGCCCTTGGCGCCCAGGCCAATCAGGACCTGCCCTTCGAACAATTGGTTGAGGCGTTGCATCCAGAACGCAGCCTGAGCCACAACCCGTTGTTCCAGGTACTGTTCAACCATCAGCGGCAGCGCTTTGGCGCATTGGCTCACCTGCCGGGGCTGACCCTGGAAGCCTTGGATCAGGTGGAAACCGCCGCCCAGTTTGACCTGGGGCTGGACAGCAGCGAAGACGACAGCGGGCGTATTGTGCTGTCGTTCACCTATGCCGTGGATGTGTTCCTGCCTGCCAGTATCGAGCGCTTTGCTCAGCGTTTTGAGGCGGTGCTGCGCCAAGTCATGGAGCAACCGCAACAGCCGTTGCGGGTATTGGACTGGTTGACCGATGACGAGCATCGCCAACTGCACACCTGGAGCCAGCCAGCGGAGGTTACGCCACACCTGCCGCTGGTGCATGAGGCCATCAGCCAGCAAGCCGCCTTGCGTCCCGACGCCGTGGCGCTGGTGTGTGGCGATCGCTCGCTGACCTTCGCTGAGCTGGAACAGCGTGCCAACCAGCTGGCCCATCGCTTGATCGCCCTGGGCGTGGGCCGGGAAACCCTGGTTGGCGTCGCGCTGGACCGTTCGCTGGAACTGATTCTCGCCCCGTTGGCGATCCTCAAGGCCGGGGGCGCCTACGTGCCGCTGGACCCGGAGTACCCGGCCGAGCGCCTGGCCTACATGGTCAAGGACGCGGGCCTGAAGTGGGTGCTGAGCGATGCCGCGCTGGCACTGACGTGGCCGGAAGGTGTCGAAGTCGTGGCCCTGGACCAACTGGACCTGAGCCGCGCGCCAACACAGGCGCCCGTGTTGACGGTCGCCCCGCAGCAACGCGCCTACATGATCTACACCTCTGGCTCTACCGGCCAACCCAAGGGCGTGACCGTCGAGCACGGTGCCCTGAGCATGCACTGTCGGGCCGCCGCAGAGCTGTACGGCATGAGCGCCGACGACATTGCCCTGCATTTTGCCTCGATCAGTTTTGACGGCGCGGTGGAGCAGTGGTTGTCGCCGATGATGTTCGGTGCCCGGTTGGTGCTGCGTGGCCCGGGGCTGATCTCGGCAGAGCAGAGCTACCAGACGCTGGTGGACCAAGACGTTACCGTGGCCTATTTCCCCACC
>NZ_MBPN01000021.1 GCF_001695625.1 Pseudomonas defluvii | reverse complement strand
CTAACATCAAGGCGTGGGAAAGTTGTCACCCCACACTAAAGTCGCAAGGCCTTACAACCGATACAGTGACACACGGATCGCAAACCTCTGACGAAGTAACTCAGAAGATCGAGTAATACGTGTTGAAGGCCGATAGTGGATTGCCAAGATTGATGGCAAAATGATGCCATGCGCATGGATTAAGGAAACCCCATTGAAGCTGGAACTCAAGAACAGCTTATCGGTCAAGTTGCTCAGGGTGGTATTGCTCTCGGCGCTGGTCGTCGGTGTAGTACTTAGCTGCGCGCAGATCGTGTTCGACGCTTACAAGACGCGCCAGGCTGTCGCAACCGATGCCCAGCGTATCCTAGACATGTTCCGAGACCCCTCTACGCAGGCGGTCTATAGCCTCGATCGGGAAATGGGCATGCAGGTCATCGAAGGCCTGTTCCAGGACCAATCGGTGCGGATGGCGTCCATTGGCCATCCCAACGAAACCATGCTTGCAGAAAAGAATCGGCCATTGCAGGAACTGCAAACGCGCTGGTTGACCGACCTGATTCTGGGCCGGCAAAAGACCTTCAAGACACCGCTGATCGGTCGAGGTCCGTACAGTGAGTATTACGGCGACCTGAGCATTACCCTCGATACCGCTACCTACGGCCAGGACTTCATCGTCAGCTCGGTGATCATCTTCATTTCTGGCGTGCTACGCGCTCTGGCAATGGGCCTGGTGCTGTATTTGGTCTACCACTGGTTACTGACCAAACCGCTCTCAAAGATCATCAACCATCTCACCCAGATCAATCCGGACCGCCCAAGCCAACACAAATTGCCGCTGCTCAAGGGGCACGAAAAGAACGAACTGGGTGTATGGGTCAATACTGCCAACCAGTTGCTGGCCTCCATCGAACGCAATACCCACCTGCGTCACGAAGCCGAAAACAGTCTGCAGCGCATGGCTCAGTATGATTTTCTGACCGGGCTACCAAACCGCCAGCAGTTGCAGCAGCAACTGGACAAGATCCTGGTCGACGCTGGACGCCTGCAGCGTCGCGTGGCCGTACTGTGCGTTGGCCTGGATGACTTCAAGAGCATCAACGAACAGTTCAGCTACCAGACCGGTGACCAACTGCTGCTGGCCCTGGCCGACCGCCTGCGTGCGCACAGCGGCCGTCTGGGAGCCCTTGCCCGGCTCGGTGGTGACCAATTCGCACTGGTTCAGGCCGATATCGAGCAGCCGTACGAAGCCGCCGAGCTGGCGCAAAGCATACTCGATGATCTGGAAGCCCCTTTTGCACTGGACCACCAGGAAATTCGCCTGCGTGCGACCATCGGCATCACCTTGTTCCCGGAAGATGGCGACAGCACCGAGAAACTGCTGCAAAAGGCCGAGCAGACCATGACCCTGGCCAAAACCCGCTCACGCAACCGCTACCAGTTCTACATTGCCAGTGTCGACAGCGAGATGCGTCGCCGCCGCGAACTGGAAAAAGACCTGCGCGAGGCCCTGCCACGCAACCAGTTGTTCCTGGTCTACCAACCACAGATCAGCTATCGCGACCACCGGGTCGTCGGGGTTGAAGCGCTACTCCGCTGGCAGCACCCCGAACTGGGCATGGTACCGCCCGACCAGTTCATCCCGCTGGCCGAACAGAACGGCAATATCATCAGCATCGGTGAATGGGTGCTCGACCAGGCCTGCCGTCAGTTGCGCGAGTGGCATGACCAGGGCTTCAGCGAACTGCGCATGGCGGTCAACCTGTCCACCGTGCAACTGCACCACAATGAACTGCCACGGGTGGTCAACAACCTGCTGCAGATCTACCGCCTGCCGCCACGCAGCCTGGAGCTGGAAGTTACCGAAACCGGCCTGATGGAAGACATCAGCACCGCAGCGCAGCACCTGCTGAGCTTGCGCCGTTCGGGCGCGATGATTGCCATTGACGACTTCGGTACCGGCTACTCGTCGCTCAGTTACTTGAAGTCGCTGCCACTGGACAAGATCAAGATCGACAAGAGCTTCGTGCAAGACCTGTTCGAGGATGATGATGACGCCACCATCGTTCGGGCCATCATCCAGCTTGGCAAGAGCCTGGGCATGCAGGTCATCGCCGAAGGCGTTGAGACGGCCGAGCAGGAGGCCTACATCGTTGCCCAAGGCTGCCACGAAGGCCAAGGCTACCACTACAGCAAGCCGCTACCCGCTCGAGAGCTGACCACGTTCCTCAAACAGGCAAGCCGAAGTCAGGTTTCAATCCTCTGACGCGCACGCAAAACGCCAGCGACAAGCATTTGAATATTTATGTATTGCCCCTTTACATCAAATGCAAATCTTTCGCATTATGTTGCAGTTTTGCGTGCACCCGCACACCTGTTCAACTTCTCGACGCAGGAAATCGCCATGATTCGTATGCCTCTGGCCACCGCCAGTCTGTTGGCCATTGCCATCTCTCTCGCCGGTTGCGGCGATAGCAAGGACAAAGCCAGCGCGCCGCAAGCACAGACACCCGCCGCCAGTGCTGCCGCCCCTGCCGCAGGTGCACTTGACGAAGCCGCCAGCAAGGCCGTGATCAAGCACTACACCGAGATGGTCTACGCCGTCTTCAGCGATTCCCTGAGCACCGCCAAAACCCTGCAAGGCGCCATCGACGCCTTCCTCGCCACCCCCAACGACGAAACCCTGAAAGCCGCCAAGGCCGCCTGGGTCGCTGCACGTATTCCGTACCTGCAGAGCGAAACCTTCCGCTTCGGCAACACCATCATCGACGACTGGGAAGGGCAAGTGAACGCCTGGCCGCTGGACGAAGGCCTGATCGATTATGTCGATGCCAACTATGAGCACGCCCTGGGCAACCCGGGCGGCACCGCCAACATCATTGCCAACACTGAAATCCAGGTGGGTGAAGACAAGGTCGACGTCAAGGACATCACTGCCGAGAAACTGGCCAGCCTGAACGAGCTGGGCGGCTCCGAAGCCAACGTCGCCACCGGCTACCATGCCATCGAGTTCTTGCTCTGGGGCCAGGACCTGAACGGCACCGGCCCAGGTGCGGGTGCACGTCCTGCATCGGACTACCTGGAAGGTAAAGGCGCCACCGGTGGCCACAACGAGCGTCGCCGCGCTTACCTCAAGGCCGTCACCCAACTGCTGGTCGATGACCTGGAAACCATGGTCGGCAACTGGAAGCCAGGTGTTGCTGACAACTACCGTGCCACCCTCGAAGCCGAGCCGGTTACCGATGGTTTGCGCAAGATGCTGTTCGGCATGGGTAGCCTGTCGCTGGGCGAGCTGGCCGGCGAGCGCATGAAGGTATCCCTGGAGGCCAACTCCCCTGAAGACGAGCAGGACTGCTTCAGCGACAACACCCACTTCTCGCACTTCTACGATGCCAAAGGTATCCGTAACGTCTACCTGGGCGAGTACACCCGAGCCGACGGTACCAAGCTGACTGGCCCTAGCCTGTCATCGCTGGTAGCCAAGGCCGATCCAGCAGCCGATGCTACGCTCAAGGCCGACCTGGAAGCCACCGAGGCAAAACTGCAGGTCATCGTTGACCATGCCGCCAAAGGCGAACACTACGACCAGCTCATCGCCGCTGACAACGCTGCCGGTAACCAGATCATCCGTGATGCCATTGCCGCCCTGGTCAAACAGACCGGCGCCATTGAGCAGGCAGCCGCCAAGCTGGGGATCAATGACCTGAAACCAGACACCGCCGATCACGAATTCTGATCAGCCGTACAGCACTCCGTTGTAAACCACATGCCCGATGCCTTGCATCGGGCATGTTGCGTTATATAACTTGAACTTCACACACCGCCACTAGACCCCGCACGTTTGCCTCGCCAATAACCCGCCTGTCAAACCGCCCTCCTCCTACACGTTACTGTCCAGCGTTCGCATTGTTATCACCGTTTCAGAGTGTTCAACTCTACACATCAACTGCGCACAGAAATGACAATTTATAAAACATGAACACCGGAAGTTCTTCCACCTCCATATATCAATATAGAGACACTCAAGGAGCGTGCCACGATGAAAATACTCGACGTCTGGGGAGAAGGCCGAATCGTTGACAAAATATCTGACACCGTCTTTATCACCGGCTTTACGGATGCAGACAACATCAATAAAGATGGCCAAAAGATATCCAACGGCCCGGATACAGGAAAGGAAATACCCCGTCTTATTCCCGTGAATGATTATGACTACCCCATTTTTCCACTCGCAGAAGACCTGTACCCCTGCGAAACACTGATGGGGGCTCCTATAACCGTGGGCGCCGCTCAGGAAATGTGCAGGGTACTGAGCGCGCCGGCTGGCAAAGTGTACCTCTATGACCCTGCCGAGCCCTTCAGAAAGGCCTTCGAAACAACGGCACGCGGTCACGGACTATTCCTAGAGGGACGCTATTCACCTGAAACACTTCCTTCCCCGCTAAACGAAATAACCATGCACGCCGTCTATGTGTATGGCCAAGCAACAGAGCCCCGTCCGACCCCCAACATTGAACTTTGAACACACCTGGTAACTGGAGCATTCTATGGCGAGCGTCAGCATTCTGCGATCCATCGCAAATAACACCCCGTACACCTTGTCCATTCGCAATGGCGAAAGCAAAAGCGATCTGTTTTCCATCGGCGCACAATCCGCATGGAACGGTTGCATGAACGTACCCTGGATCGGAAAGGTCTCAGAAAACTATAAAGCCATTGAACTGGTCATGGGCGCTAAAGCCGAAACAACACTGTGGCTGTTTCAAGATTACTGGGAGCCGGCACATGAAAATGCGGTTAAATATTTATTCGGCACTGAAATGGATTATACGGGCGGCACCCTGGAAGTGCCGGGAAACAACCGGGGTGGCGGTAACCACAACCTGATCATCAGCCTGGAGGGCAATCGTTTTACCTTGAAAATGATGTAAAACTGCAGCGTATACCGCACTTCGGCATTACAGCCCGCCAAGCACCGCTACCGGCCTTCGGGTCGGCAGCGCCCTCCCCCGCATGAGCCGCCACGCGCAAAATTTCATCAAGCAAACGCAAATCCCTCTTATTCAACAAGCGGATAGCCTGCTAAGCTTGCGAGCCGGTTTTTGCTCGCGCCTCAGGATTTCAGATGTCCTCGTTGCTTCGCTGCCTTTTTCTCCTGCTCTTGGTACTGCCGCTGGCAGCCTGTGACGACGCCCCGCGCTTCACTCAGGCTGAGCCAGGGGAAGCCATGGGTGGCGGCACGTCGACGGTCAACAAGCACGACAAAAATGCCTTTTCGATGGCCTCCGCCAACCTGACAGCGAGCCGACAACTGGACTTCAGTGTCGGCAACAGCTTCTTCCGCAACCCTTGGGTAATTGCACCGTCCACAACCACCGCTCGTGACGGCCTGGGCCCCCTGTTCAACACCAATGCCTGCCAGAACTGTCACATCAGGGACGGTCGCGGCCACCCTCCTGGGCCAGATGCCAAAAGCGCAGCCTCGATGCTGGTGCGCCTGTCGATCCCGAATGCAACAGAATATCTGCCGGTCATCGAACGCCTGGGTGTCGTCCCCGAACCGGCCTATGGCGGACAGTTGCAGGATATGGCTGTGCCTGGGGTTGCACCCGAAGGCAAGGTCCGGGTGGAATACACACCACACAGCGTCACCTTCACAGACGGCACCACGGTCGAGCTGCGCAAGCCAAAGCTGCTTATCAGCCAACTTGGCTACGGGCCAATGCATCCCGACACACGTTTCTCCGCACGTGTCGCACCGCCGATGATTGGCCTAGGTCTGCTGGAAGCCATTCCGGAAGAGGCCATCCTGGCCAACGCCGATCCCTACGACAGCAACGGTGACGGCATCCGAGGCCATGTCAATCAGGTGTGGGACGACGCCCAGGGTAAAACCGTCATGGGCCGCTTTGGCTGGAAAGCCGGGCAACCGAATCTCAACCAGCAAAACGTGCACGCCTTCTCCGGCGACATGGGCCTGACCACCCGCCTGCGCCCGATAGACGACTGCACACCGACACAAACCGACTGCCTGAATGCCCGCCAAGACCGTGGTGAACCGGAGGTCAGCGATAACATTCTGCGTTTGATGTTGTTCTATACCCGCAATCTGGCAGTGCCCGCACGCAAGGATGTCGACTCACCACAGGTGCTGGCCGGCAAGAACCTGTTCTTCGAAGCCGGTTGCCAACGCTGCCATATCCCGACGTTCACCACCTCGGCAAACGCCGCCGAGCCGGAACAGGCCAACCAGGTGATCCGCCCGTATACCGACCTGCTGCTGCACGACATGGGGCCGGATCTGGCGGACGATCGCAGCGAGTTTGCCGCCGGTGGCCGCGACTGGCGTACCGCACCGCTGTGGGGCATCGGCATGACCGAAACAGTCAGTGGCCACACCCAATTCCTGCACGACGGCCGGGCGCGCAACCTGCTCGAAGCGGTGCTTTGGCACGGCGGCGAAGCAAAGGCCGCCCAACAACACGTCTTGACCTTCAATGCAGAGCAACGCGCCGCGCTGCTGGCATTCCTGAACTCACTCTAGCCATAGGAGCCGGGCATGTTCCGTCCCAAACTGTTATTTACCAGCCTCGCCGCCCTAGCGCTGGGCGCCTGCTCGCCGCAGGATCCGCAAGCGGTCACTTCCGCCGCGATTGCCAAGCAAGTGATCCTGCCCACCTACAGCCGCTGGGTCGAAGCCGACCGTCAGCTGGCCGTCAGCGCGCTGGCCTTCTGCGAAGGCAAGAACAGCCTGGAAACCGCACGGGCTGACTTCCTTCACGCCCAAAAGGCCTGGGCAGAGTTGCAACCACTGCTGATCGGGCCGCTGGCCGAGGGCAACCGCGCCTGGCAGGTGCAGTTCTGGCCAGACAAGAAAAACCTGGTAGGACGCCAGGTAGAACAACTGATCAACAGTGACAAGCCGATCGATGCCAGCACCCTCGCCAACTCCAGCGTCGTGGTCCAGGGGCTCTCGGCTTACGAGTACATCCTGTTTGACAGCAAGCCAGACACCGCCAATGCCGAGCAGAAAGCCCGCTACTGCCCGCTGCTGGTTGCCATCGGCGAGCGTCAGAAAGCCCTGGCCGAAGAAATCCTGAAGGGCTGGAACAAGAACGACGGCGTGCTCGCACAGATGACCAAGTTCCCGAACCAGCGCTATGCCGACTCTCACGAAGCGATTGCCGACGTGCTCCGCGCCCAGGTCACTGCGCTGGACACCCTGAAGAAAAAACTCGGCACGCCGATGGGTCGCATGAGCAAGGGCATCCCGCAGCCACTGCAGGCAGAAGCCTGGCGTAGCCAGTCGTCTCTGAAGAGCCTGCATGCCAGCCTCAGTGCTGCACAGACAGTATGGGCCGGGGTCGACAATCAAGGGCTGCGCAGCCTGCTCGGCAGCGACCAGAAGGCCCTTGCCGACAAGATCGACGCTGCCTATGCGGCATCGCTGAAGCTGTTGGCCGACACGCCGAAGCCCCTTGGCGAGCTGCTGGAAGATGAAGCCGGTCGTGAGCAGTTGAACGCGATCTATGACAGCCTGAACGCCGTCCACCGCCTGCACGAGACTGATCTGGCCAAGGCGCTGGGCATTCAATTGGGCTTCAACGCCAACGACGGTGACTGATCATGTTGCGACGTCAGGCTCTGAAAGTCGGTAGCGCGGTGCTTGCTGCCCTCACGCTAGGCGGATGGACCTTGTTCCAGAACAAGCGTCAGCAGCCCCTGCTGCTCTCGGCCCGCGACGATAGCGACGGCAACCACTACGCCGTCGGCTACCGCCTGGACGGTAGCCAGGTATTCGCGACCCAGGTCGGACAGCGTTGCCACGACATCATCAATCACCCTGAACTGCCCATCGCCCTGTTCGTGGCGCGTCGACCCGGTACCGAGAGCTATCTGGTCGACTTGCGCGACGGCCGCCTGCTGCAAACCGTCACCTCACAGCCGAACCGTCATTTCTATGGCCACGCGGTGATTCACAAGGGCGGTGAATGGCTGTATGCCACCGAGAACGACACCACTGATCCGGGGCGGGGTGTACTTGGGGTCTACCGATTCGAGGGCGAACGGCTGCAGCACAGTGGCGAGCTGCCCACCCACGGCCTTGGCCCGCATCAGGTGTCCTGGCTACCCGATGGTGAAACCCTGGTGGTCGCCAACGGCGGTATTCGCACCGAAGCCGAAAGCCGCGTCGAGATGAACCTCGATGCCATGGAACCCAGCCTGGTATTGATGCACCGCGACGGCACCTTGCTGAGCAAGGAAACCCTGAGCCAGCAAATGAACAGCGTTCGTCACCTGGCCGTTGCCAGCGACGGCACGCTGGTCGCTTGTCAGCAGTTCATGGGCGACGCTCACGAAACCGCTGAACTGCTGGCGATCAAACGCCCAGGGCAGCCCTTCCTGCCATTCCCCGTGGCGCAGGCACAGTTGCAGTCAATGGCGAACTACACCGCCAGTGTCGCGGTACACAGTGAGTTGCGACTGGTTGCACTGACCGCACCTCGGGCCAACCGCCTGTTCATCTGGGATCTGGACACGGGTGCAACGCGCCTGGATGCCCCGATGCCCGACTGCGCCGGTGTTGGCGCAGTCGCAGACGGTTTCGTCGTCACCTCGGGCCAGGGCCGCTGCCGGCTCTATGATTGCCGCAAGGCAGAACCGGTCGGCCAACCGTTGCAGTTGCCGCCCGGGCTTTGGGACAACCATCTGCACCTGACGTGAGTAGCATCAAGGGGAAATGGACTTCCCTGCATTAGGCAAAGGCGTAATATTCGACAACACTGCACAACAGTGAGCAGGTGTTCGTCAGTGCTGTGCCTGCCTGTCTAGCCTCCAAGGAAATGGAATATGCTGCGCCGCCGCATGCTGATCATGTTGGGTGTCGTGTTGCTGATTGTGCTGATTCTGGGAGGCTACAAAGCCTTCAGTATCTATCAGCAAATTCAGCAATTCAGCGCGCCAAGACCTCCCGTGAGCGTAGCGGCGACTGCCGCGCGCGAACAGCTCTGGCAGAGTCGACTGCCCGCAGTTGGCAGCCTCAAGGCGTTTCAGGGGGTAAATCTGAGCCTGGAGACCGCCGGTACGGTCAAGACCCTGCTGTTCGAGTCAGGCCAGCGGATCAGAGTAGGCCAGCCCCTCTTGCAGCTCGACAGCGACGTGGAAAGCGCCTTGCTGGGCACCGCGATGGCGGACCTCGGGCTGGCGCAGGTCGAGTATGGACGCGGCAGCCAGCTGATCGACAGTCAGGCAATCTCCAAAGGCGAGTTTGATCGCCTCGCAGCACAACTGCTGCGCAGCAAAGCCGTGGTCGCCCAACTCAAAGGTTCCTTGGCGAAAAAGACGATCCTTGCGCCGTTCAGCGGTACCATTGGTATCCGCCAGGTCGATATCGGCGACTACCTGCCCAGTGGCACAGTGATCGCCACCCTTCAGGACCTGAGCAGCCTGTACGCTGACTTTTACGTGGCCGAACAGACGTTTCCCAAACTGGGCATCGGCCAGCAGGTACTGGTCAGCGTTGCAGCCTACCCCAACCAGACGTTCCCTGGCGCCATCAGCGCTATCAACCCCAAGGTTGAAGACAGCACCCGTAATGTACAGGTCCGCGCCACCCTGGCGAACCCCGATGGCAAGCTGTTACCCGGCATGTTCACCAGCCTGCAAATACTGCTGCCCAACCCGCGCACGGAAGTGGTCGTCCCTGAGACTGCGGTCACCTACACCCTGTATGGCACCTCGGTGTACGTCGCAGTGCCCAAGACCGCCGAGGACGGCCAGCCACAAAAAACTCCTGACGGCCAACCGGTGTGGGTGGCAGAGCGCCGTTTCATTGAAGCCGGCGAGCGCCGTGAAGGCCTGGTGGTCATCGCCAAAGGCGTTAAGGCAGGTGAACAGGTGGTGACGGCCGGTCAGCTGAAACTCAGCCAAGGCGCCCTGATCACCGTCAGCCCGGACAAGACCCTGACGGGCGAGCCGGACACCTCGCCACGCGTCGATTGATCAAGGAACCTTCATGGCCTTAACCGATCCGTTCATTCGCCGCCCTGTTCTGGCCAGTGTGGTCAGCCTGCTGATCGTCCTGCTCGGCTTCCAGGCCTGGAGCTCGTTGCCGATCCGTCAGTATCCGCAGATGGAAAACGCCCTGATCACGGTGACCACCGCCTACCCCGGCGCCAACGCGGAAACCATTCAAGGCTACATCACCCAGCCCATGCAGCAGAGCCTGGCAAGCGCAGAGGGCATTGACTACATGACCTCGGTGAGCCGGCAGAATTTCTCGGTGATCTCGATTTACGCCCGAATCGGCTCGGACAGTGACCGGATGTTTACCGAACTGCTGGCCAAGGCCAATGAGGTAAAGAACAAACTGCCTCAAGATGCCGAAGACCCGGTCCTGAGCAAAGAGGCCGCTGGCGCCTCGGCGCTGATGTACATCAGCTTCTACAGCAGCGAACTGAGCAACCCGCAGATCACCGATTACCTGTCACGGGTGATCCAGCCCAAGCTGGCAACATTGCCGGGCATGGCTGAAGCAGAGATCCTCGGCAACCAGTTGTTCGCGATGCGCATCTGGATCGACCCGGTCAAACTCGCAGGCTATGGCCTGAGCGCCAGCGATGTGACTGACGCGGTACGGCGCTACAACTTCCTTTCTGCAGCGGGCGAAGTCAAAGGCGAATACGTGGTCACCAGTATCAACGCCAGCACTGAGCTCAAGTCGGCCGAAGCCTTCGCCGCCATCCCGCTGAAAACCATGGGCGATAGCCGGGTGCTGCTGCGCGATGTGGCCCAGGTGCAAATGGGCGCGGAGAACTACGATACGGTCAGTTCTTTCGATGGCACCCCGTCGGTCTACATCGGCATCAAGGCGACGCCAGCGGCCAACCCGCTGGATGTCATCAAGGAAGTGCGCAAACTGATGCCGGAACTGAACAGCCAGTTACCGCCCAACCTGAAAGCCTCCATCGCTTACGACGCCACACTGTTCATCCAGGCCTCGATCAACGAAGTGATCAAAACCCTGGCGGAAGCCGTGCTGATCGTGATCGTCGTGGTCTTTCTCTTCCTCGGGGCGCTGCGCTCGGTGCTGATTCCGGTCATCACCATTCCATTGTCGATGATCGGCGTACTGTTTTTCATGCAACTGATGGGCTACTCAATCAACCTGCTGACCCTGCTGGCCATGGTGCTGGCGATTGGTCTGGTGGTGGACGATGCCATTGTCGTCGTGGAAAACATCCACCGGCACATCGAAGCTGGCGAGACGCCCTTGGAGGCCTCGTTGGCAGGGGCGCGAGAAATTGCGATACCCGTGGTCTCGATGACCATCACGCTGGCAGCGGTGTACGCGCCGATTGGCTTTTTACAAGGCCTTACCGGCGCACTGTTCAAGGAGTTCGCCTTGACCCTCGCTGGCGCCGTGATCATCTCCGGGATCGTCGCCCTGACCCTGTCGCCCATGATGTGCTCAATGCTCCTGCGCCATGAAGCCAACACCCACGGCCTGGCCTATCGCCTCGACCAGCTATTTGAACGCCTCAAGCAGCGTTACCAGAAAATCCTCCACGGCACACTCAACACGCGCCCCGTAGTGTTGGTGTTTGCTGTGATCGTCCTGTGCCTGATTCCGGTGCTGCTGATGTTCACCAAGAAAGAGCTGGCACCGGACGAAGACCAAGGCATCGTGTTCATGCTGGCCACCGCACCACAGCCAGCCAACCTGAACTACCTGAATGCCTACACCGACGAATTCATAAACATTTTCAAGGCATTCCCGGAGTACTACTCATCCTTCCAGATCAATGGCTTCAACGGGGTGCAGTCAGGCATCGGAGGTTTCCTGCTAAAGCCCTGGAATGAGCGGGAGCGAACCCAAATGGCACTATTGCCAGAGGTTCAGGCAAAGCTCAACCAGATCAGTGGCCTGCAGGTCTTCGGCTTCAATCTGCCATCACTGCCCGGTACGACCCAAGGTTTGCCCTTCGAGTTTGTCATCAACACCCCGAACGATTACGCATCGCTGCTGCAAGTGGCCGAGCAGGTAAAAACACGCGCCGAGGCCACCGGCAAATTTGCCTTTCTCGACATCGATCTGGCCTTCGACAAGCCCGAAGTCGTCGTCGATATTGATCGGGCCAAGGCCGCACAAATGGGGGTGACCATGGCCACGCTAGGGAGCACACTCGCGACCTTGCTGGGTGAGGCCGAGATCAACCGGTTCACCCTTGAAGGACGCAGCTACAAGGTCATTGCCCAGGTCGAGCGCGCCTACCGTGACAACCCTGGCTGGCTGAACAACTACTACGTCAAGAATGAACAAGGGCAAATGCTGCCGCTGTCGACGCTGATCACCGTCAGCGACCGCGCACGACCGCGCCAACTGAATCAGTTCCAACAGCTGAACTCGGCCATTATCCAGGGCGTACCGCTGGTCAGTATGGGGGAGGCCATCGAAACCGTACGCAACATCGCCCGCGAAGAAGCCCCCGCCGGGTACGCCTTTGACTACAGTGGCGTTGCACGCCAATTCATCCAGGAGGGCTCGGCACTGTGGGTCACCTTTGGCCTGGCGTTGGCCATCATCTTCTTGGTACTGGCAGCGCAGTTCGAGAGTTTCCGCGACCCTCTGGTCATTCTGGTGACAGTCCCGCTATCAATCTGCGGCGCACTGATTCCGCTGTTCCTTGGCCTGTCGAGCATGAACATCTATACCCAGGTCGGGCTGGTCACCTTGATCGGACTGATCAGCAAACACGGCATCCTGATCGTCGAATTCGCCAATCAGTTACGTCGGCAAAATGGCTTGTCGGTACGAGAAGCCATAGAAGAGGCCGCCGCGATTCGCCTGCGCCCGGTACTGATGACCACTGCCGCGATGGTCTTTGGCATGGTGCCCTTGATTCTGGCCAGCGGCGCCGGGGCGGTCAGTCGCTTCGACATCGGCACCGTGATTGCCACCGGCATGTCGGTGGGAACCCTGTTCACGCTCTTTGTCCTGCCCTGCGTCTACACCCTGCTGGCCAAGGCGGACGCTCCGCCAGGGGTCGGGGACTCACAACCAACCTGAATAGCCCATAATCAAAAGCCCCGTCGTTGACGAGGCTTTTCAGGTTACCCAAAACAGGATCAGCTTTGGGGTCGAAGCCCTTGCCTCAAGCCGAACAACAACAGTAGCAAGTCGTGATCGGGCGTGGCCACGACCCGATCCTTGACAACATGTGGCGTAGGGCAGTGGGCCGTGTCGCTGAGGATACCAGGGCCGGGTTCATCCCACGCGGCTGCCGCAGCGGTGGCTATTGCCAGACCACCCAGGAAGAACAGACCTCGAGCAATTTCTAGTTTCATTACTCTAAACCTTTGACAGCGCTGCCAAACACCCTGAGGTAAAAATAGAGCAGCTTTTGCCAGTCTGCGTTGCGCCACGACGAATGGTGACGCAACTATGTGATCGTTGTAGGCGGCCAAACGGCTGCCGTGGCGGTGACAGGCAGGCGCCTCCTAGCCTTTACGCAGCACGTAAACGCGCCACATGGCGTAGAACGGCAAAAAATCCAACCGTTCCTGAATGCGGAATCCTGCTTCGACGAACTCCTGCTCCACCGTGGCAGCAGGCAGCACAAAGCGATTCTGGCGAGCCTCTTCTGAACCTGTTTTCGCCAAGCGACGTGCTTCCAGCTTTTTACGTCGCCAGGCTTTGAAGTTGCCATCGACCCAGAGCGAGAGGATCACGCTATCACGGGAGACACGTTGAAACTCGGAGAGAATGACCTTGCGGTGCGCCGCTTCACCAACCTGCTGAAAGAGTCGCATACAGAAAATGCTGTCGACGGCATTGTCGGGCAAGTCGATGTTGAATGCAGAGGTCTGCAGGGTGCGCACACGCTCGACGACACCGGCCGGTTGCGACGTACGAGCGGTTTCAAGCATCGCTTCCGAGTTGTCGGCGCCGAGGATCACACGATTGTTTTTTTCCGCCAGCAACGGCCAAAAATGCCCGGCACCACACGGCAGATCAAGCACAAGACCCGGCTCCCCCGACAGCGCCAGCGCACGACGCGCCAACTGTTCATCACGCTGGTGGGACAGACGGCGCGCCAACCCATCTTGATGCTTGAGAAAGCAATCCTGAGCCTGTTGCTGATCGTGCTTCTCGGAAAACTCGAGCTTGATGGGACTGCGCATTCTGCCTCTCCTGACTCCATTGGCGCCCACCTTATTCAGGTGGGCGTTGGCGTCAGGTCATGCGGATGTGAAAAAAACGTTAAACACGTTCACACCAACTTCATCCTGTTTCAGGACGGGGTTAGCCGATGATCTCATCCCGATCAGTCAATTGACTTCGGCCGTGGCTCAGATCGACATGGAAGCGACAGCCATTGGGTGTCATGGCCGTGAGGCTGACAATCCAGCACTGGTCATCACAGATCCGCTGTACCAATGACAACCCCAACCCCAGCCCCTCACCACGCTTTTCTCCACCGCGTACAAACGGCTGGAACATGGCTTCACGCTGCTCTTCAGGAATGCCCACGCCACTGTCTTCAACCATGAACCCGGAGGGCTCCAAGGTTAAGCGAATGAAACCGCGTTCAGTGTAATGCGCCGCATTACGCAGTAGATTGCCCATCACCGCCTGCAGAAAGGTTGCATTGTAGAGAACCGATCCCGCAGCGCCTGCGCTGTAGTACAACTGCAGACCTTTCTGTTCAATGGTGTCGCGCCACACCCCCAGCAGGTCATCAGCGACTTCTTTCAGGGTCGCCTGCGAGGCAACGGCCCCCTCATCACGCTGAGCCCGAGCCAACATCAGGAAGGTTTTGACCAACTCACGCATTTCCTCGCTGGCCCTGGCGATGCGTTCGACCTGCGCCCTTGCGCGGTCATCGAGCTTCGTGTTTTCCAGCAGCAATTCGCAGGACGTGGCCAGCACCATCAAGGGTGTACGCAACTCATGACTGACATCGCTGGTGAACAAGCGCTCACGGGTCAATGCATCGCGCAATCGGCCCAAGGTGGCATCGAATGCCACCGCCAGTTGCCCGACCTCATCCGCGGCATAATCCGGAGCCAGAGGCGGTGCCAGGCCCAACAATTGATCGCGGTGGCGAACCTGACGAGCCAAACGGATCACCGGCGCCATTACCTTGCGCGCCAACACCCAGCCCAGGAACACCGCCAGCGCCAGGCTCAACACAAAGCCGACCACCACGACGGCAAAAAGCACACGCTCGCGCTCTTCGAAATCACTTTGATCCTGCAACAGGACATAGCGACGGCCATCTACGATCTCGACCATCGCGTGATACGACAGTTGATCACGAAAGACCTCATGAAACCCCGGGTCCAGGTGCCTGAGATCCTTGGGCAAGGCAAAGTCATCGCGCCCGCCGCTGAAGTAGAACAGTTGATCTGGCCGCGGCCTGTGGCTCCAGTCACTCACGCTGTCCATCAACAACAACCGCTGCAGATCGCCACCCAATACGGCAGAGATCAAACGCTCTTCGACCAGATGTACTGTCGCCACAATACCGAAAGCGAACGCTCCCGCGACCAAGGCGCTCATCAAGGCAAAGGCGATGATGATCCGCTGCGCCAGGCTTTGCTTAAACTCCATCGCGGCCCTCGGCCATGCGGTACCCCACACCATGTACCGTGTGCAGCAATGGCTTGTCGAACGGCTTGTCGATCACCTGGCGTAGCTGATGAACGTGGCTACGCAGGCTATCACTGTCAGGACAGTCATCCCCCCAGAGCGCCTCTTCAAGCACTTCGCGGCGCAACACATGGGGGCTTTTTTGCATGAGTACGGCAAGCAATTTCAGACCGACCGGGTTCAACTTGAGCAAGCGCCCTTGGCGCGTGACCTCAAGCGTGTCCAGGTCATAACTCAAATCACCGACTTGCAGGCTGCGGCGTCCGCCACCCTGAGCACGACGCAGCACCGCCTCAATACGTGCGGCCAACTCCGACAGGGCAAATGGCTTGAGCAGGTAATCGTCGGCGCCCGAGCGAAAACCCTGAAGACGGTCGTCAAGTTGGTCACGGGCGGTGAGCATGATCACCGGCGTGTCGCGCCGGGCATCCTCGCGCAAGCGCTTGCATAGCGTGTAGCCGTCAATACCGGGTAACATGATGTCGAGCACAATCAGGTCATAGTGTTCGGTCGCCGCCAGGTGCAAACCCGAAAGGCCGTCCTGGGCACAATCGACCGTGTAGCCCTTGAGGCCAAGGTAATCTGCCAGATTGGCCAGAATATCGCGGTTGTCTTCAACCAATAGAATTCGCATGGGTATCCCCCGTTCACTGCATTTGCCTGCTTGGCAGGCGCAGCTTAAGGCCATCGCTCACGTACTGCCAGATCAGAACAGATTTATCACTGGTTAACGTTTTTTTCACCGAGTATTCACAGACTACGCACCCCCCTCCACAGAAAATCGCCGGTCGCTACGTCAAGCCTATACCCGGCTCGGGCTTGCCGACCGGGACTGTCCATTTTGTTTGCCAGGACCTGTCATGCCTGAAGCCCACATCCGCCCGCCATCGCGCCCCATCAACGCCTGGCTGTACCTCGGCCTTCCCCTTTTAGTCGCCACCGCCCTGCTCCTTCTGGAACTGACCAGCCTGGACATGAACATTGCCAAGTGGGCCTATGACCCTGTGGCAGGCCAGTTCATCGGACGACACAGCTTCTTTCTTGAAGACATCCTGCATGATCGGGCCAAACAAGTTGTAATCGTCTTGGGATTGGCAGCGATTGTCGGGTTTATCGCCAGCCTGCTGCTGAAAAAACTCAACCCCTGGCGCCGCGAACTGGGTTGCCTGGTAATGGCAATGGCCTTGTCTACCAGCTTTGTAACCCCGCTCAAGGCAGTAACCGCTGTGCAGTGTCCTTGGAGCCTGCAGGAATTCGGCGGCAAAGAGACCTACAGCGAACTGCTCAGCCCACGCCCAGCAACGGACAAACCCGGACGCTGCTGGCCAGGCGGCCATGCGGCCACTGGTTTTACCCTGTTCGCACTGTTCTTCGTGCTCCGTGATCGACGCCCACGCATGGCACGGGCAGCACTGTGGTTTGCCTTTGGGCTGGGCACCGTGTTTTCGGTCGGACGGATGCTGCAAGGCGCGCACTTCTTCTCGCACAATGTCTGGACTGCTGTGTTCTGCTGGTTGATCAGCCTGGGCTGCTACTACGCCGTGCTGTACCGCAGACCGGCCACCGCTGAAGTGCCTGCACCAGCAACAGTCCAAACCCGATAAGCGAATTGCCCTACAGGGGATGTGTTCAAGCAGTGTGATCCAACTGCAGCGAACACACTGACCTACTGCTACCTTCGCAGGTAGGCCCTGTGGCAGCGATATCCCCGTAAAACAAAAAACCCCTGGCCTTTCGGCCAGGGGTTTTATTTTGAAGCGGGTAAGGCTGGCTTACATCATGCCGCCCATACCGCCCATGCCACCCATGCCGCCCATATCAGGCATGCCACCGGCTGGCTTGTCTTCTGGAGCGTCAGCAACCATCGCTTCGGTGGTGATCATCAGACCACCGATGGACGCTGCAGCTTGCAGAGCCGAACGGGTAACCTTGGCTGGGTCCAGGATGCCCATCTCGATCATGTCGCCGTACTCACCGGTAGCAGCGTTGTAACCGAAGTTGCCCGAACCTTGCTTGACCTTGTCAACCACAACGCTTGGCTCGTCGCCGGCGTTAGCAGTGATCTGGCGCAGCGGCGCTTCAACAGCGCGACGCAGCAGAGCAATACCCACGTCCTGATCAGCGTTGTCGCCTTTCAGTTCGGAAATGGCTTGCAGAGCGCGGACCAGTGCTACACCACCGCCAGGCACCACGCCTTCTTCAACGGCTGCACGGGTAGCGTGCAGGGCGTCTTCAACGCGGGCTTTCTTCTCTTTCATTTCAACTTCGGTGCCAGCACCGACCTTGATCACGGCAACACCGCCAGCCAGTTTGGCCAGACGCTCTTGCAGTTTTTCACGATCGTAGTCCGAGGAAGTCTCTTCGATCTGGGCACGGATCTGCTTGACGCGTGCTTCGATGTCGGCTTCGGAACCTGCACCGTCGATGATGGTGGTGTTTTCTTTCGACAGGGTGACACGCTTGGCGTTACCCAGGTGCTCCAGGGTAGCGGACTCCAGGCTCAGGCCGATTTCTTCGGAGATCACAGTACCGCCGGTCAGGACAGCGATGTCCTGCAGCATGGCCTTGCGACGGTCGCCGAAACCAGGTGCCTTGACTGCAGCAACCTTGACGATACCGCGCATGTTGTTGACGACCAGGGTCGCCAGCGCTTCGCCTTCAACGTCTTCAGCCACGATCAGCAGCGGACGGCCGGACTTGGCAACGGCTTCCAGAACTGGCAGCAGTTCGCGGATGTTGGAGATCTTTTTGTCAACCAGCAGCAGCAGCGGACCTTCCAGCTCGGCAACCATGGTGTCTGGCTTGTTGACGAAGTAAGGGGACAGGTAGCCACGGTCGAACTGCATGCCTTCAACAACCGACAGTTCGTTTTCCAGGCCCGAGCCTTCTTCGACAGTGATGACGCCTTCTTTACCGACTTTTTCCATGGCTTCGGCAATGATGTCACCGATGGAGTTGTCGGAGTTGGCCGAGATAGTACCAACCTGAGCAATGGCCTTGGAGTCGGCGCATGGCTTGGACAGGCCTTTCAGCTCTTTGACGATGGCGATGGTCGCCTTGTCGATACCGCGCTTCAGGTCCATCGGGTTCATGCCGGCAGCGACGGCTTTCAGACCTTCGTTGACGATGGCTTGAGCCAGAACGGTAGCGGTGGTGGTGCCGTCACCGGCATCATCGTTAGCCTTGGAAGCGACGTCCTTGAGCAGCTGAGCGCCCATGTTTTCGAACGCGTCTTTCAGCTCGATTTCTTTGGCGACAGAAACGCCGTCCTTGGTGATGGTCGGTGCGCCGAAGCTCTTGGCCAGAACTACGTTACGGCCTTTCGGGCCCAGGGTCGCTTTTACCGCGTCAGCCAGAACGTTGACACCAACCAGCATTTTCTTACGGGCGGAATCGCCGAATTTTACGTCTTTAGCAGCCATGATCGTTTAATCCTTGAATACTTTGAAGTAACGGGAAACCAGCGGTTGATTAACCTTCGATGACCGCGAGAATTTCGTTCTCGCTCATCACCAGCAGGTCTTCGCCGTCGACTTTCACAGTGTTGCTACCGGAGTAAGGGCCGAAAACAACCTTGTCACCCACTTTCACGGCCAGCGCACGTACTTCACCGTTATCCAGGATGCGGCCGGTACCTACAGCGACAATTTCGCCACGGTTAGGTTTTTCAGCAGCCGAACCTGGCAGAACGATACCGCCAGCGGTTTTCGATTCTTCTTCGCTGCGACGGATGACGACGCGGTCATGCAGAGGACGAAGCTTCATTGTCGATCTCTCCTAATTGTGGTTTTCATCGGCCGGTTTAAACCGGCTGGTTGAGGCTATCGGCGTGGCCCAAGTTGGCCCGACCGTTGGTGGCTCGCCAAGCGAACCACGCATGTCTTGTCTGGTGTTTGTAACCAGAAACCTTTCGGTGACCCATACATGAGGTCGCTCAAGGCGATTACAAGGCTGTACATGAAAATTTTTTTGTCGAGCGGGCGAATGAAAAACGGCCCCGTATGGGGCCGTCAGGTTATCGCCAGGGTTCAAGAGTCGCGATGCTCGTACTCGCCTTCGATCACATTCGGCTGCCGCGGCGTACCGCCCTGAGCACCAGGACGGCCTGCAAACGGGTCATCTGAAAACGCCCGCTGACGCATGGCCTGCGCCTCGGCACGCTCACGCAAACGTCGACCGATCAGGCGTCGGGTGAACGGCAGCAGGCAGATCAGGCCCAGCACGTCAGTAATGAAACCAGGCACCAGGAGCAGACCGCCACCGACGGCCAGCAACAATCCCTGGAACATCTCCTCAGCAGGCAGTTCGCCACGCTGCAGGCTTTCACGGGCGCGCAGCGCGGTAGCCAGACCAGCCACCCGCATGACCAGCACACCCAGTGCAGAAGAGGCAATGATCAGCAGCAACGCCGGGAAAAAACCAATGGCTGTGCTGACCTTGAAAAACACATAGAGCTCGAGCACCGGAAAAAGCAGAAACAGCAGTAGAAAAGCACGCATCAAGGGTTCCTCGACGGAAGACGACCTTCCAATACCCGGTTAATGGTTGCAGTCCATTGCAATTTCAAGCCTCAACCGGCTCGTTACTCGGCCAATCGTCGGCGTGGGCCAGAAAAACCAGGGCTTCGCGTACTTGTGTCGGCGTGTTGCAAGGCTCACCAAACGCCAGCCAGTAGAGGCCATGGCCAATTCGCAAGTGCATGCCTTCGCTGTCGATACCGGCCATCTGCGCAGGCACGGTCTGCGGCAAACCGCTCAAGGCCACATAGTGAGCAATCGCCTTGGCATGATCGCTATTCATGTGCTCGACCATACTGGCCTCAACCTTCCCGGCAAACGGGTTGGCAAGGGCCACGTGGTCCAGCCAGTGAATCGCGCCAAAGCCGCCGATATAGCGATATCGCACGGGTTTGAGCACCCAGAAATCGAAATCATGCGCGCGGTGGTAATTACGCGACTCCGGAAAATAACGGTAATAACGCTCGGCTGCCGCTTCAATGGCGTCGGCGTCCTCAAGCTGCCGGGCCTCGGCTAGCAGCGTCAGACGGCCCACCGCCTGAACGTCTTCAGCGCCCCGCTCGCCGACCAGCAACGAACATTTCGGATCACGCTGCAGGTTGTGAGTGTGCTGAGCGATACGGCTGATGAGGATCAGCGGATGACCTTCGGCATCCAGGCAATAGGGCACCACCGAACCAAACGGAAAGCCCGGCATCGACTTGGAGTGGGTCGACAGGACACCACGGTATTCCTTGAGCAGCAGTTCTCGTGCATGCTTCGTCGCTTTAGCGCTCACGTTGTGACCCCCAGACTAGAATTCGTCATAAATAAAATGTGTTCGCCCGCCCCAAACCTGCCCGTGGAGCATCCTTATGCAATTAACTGACAAAGTAATCATTATCACCGGCGGCTGCCAGGGTTTGGGCCGTTCAATGGCCGAGTACCTGGCAGGTAAAAGGGCACGCCTGGCGCTCGTCGACCTCAACGAAGAAAAACTCCAGCACACCGTCGCGGCGTGCAAGGCGTTGGGTGTCGAAGCACGCTACTACCTGTGCAATGTCGCTGACGAAGACCAGGTCGTCCAGATGGTTGAGCAGGTGGCGGCGGATTTCGGTGCCATTCACGGCCTGATCAACAACGCGGGCATCCTGCGTGACGGTCTGCTGGTGAAGGTCAAGGATGGCCAACTGAGCAAAATGAGCCTGGCCCAATGGCAGTCCGTGATCGACGTCAACCTCACGGGGGTGTTTCTCTGCACCCGTGAAGTGGCGGCAAAAATGATCGAACTGAAAAACCAGGGCGCAATCATCAACATTTCCTCGATTTCCCGCGCGGGGAACCTGGGCCAAACCAACTACTCGGCCGCCAAGGCAGGCGTCGCGGCCGCCACGGTTACCTGGGCAAAAGAGTTGGCCCGCTATGGTATCCGCGTGGCCGGCATTGCCCCCGGGTTCATCGAAACCGAGATGACCGCAAGCATGAAGCCCGAGGCCCTGGAGAAAATGACGGCTGGCATTCCGCTCAAGCGCATGGGCACACCAGCGGAAATTGCCCATTCGGCCGCTTACATTCTTGAAAACGATTACTTCAGCGGGCGCATTCTGGAGCTGGACGGCGGTTTGCGCCTGTAAAAGCGTTATCCAGATACGCCCCGGGCGAGGACGGAGCCAAACCATGTCAATGTGTTCAATTGCTGTTTCCCGGCTCACTGCGACCCGCCAGGCTGTCGCGCAGAGTGCACAACGGTGAACGCCGTGCCCGGTGATCCAAGGCAAACGCCTGAAGCCAGACGAACGGCACTCTATGTAGCACTGAACCAGGTACCTGCAGGCAAAGTCGTCAGCTATGGTCAATTGGCAGAAATGGCCGGGCTGGGGCGTGCTGCGCGCTGGGTCGGGCGTACCCTCGGGCAACTGCCCGATTCGACACAGCTTCCCTGGCACCGCGTGATTGCTGCCGGTGGCCGCCTGAGCCTTGCGCAAGGCACACCTTCAGGTGATGAACAACGTGCCAGGCTGCGTGCAGAAGGGGTCACCGTCCAGAATAATCGTGTGGATATGTCGTACCATGGCTGGCGTCCAATGGAGCACAGCGGTTAGAGTGCGCGCTTTGTTTTCGTAAACTTGAGGCAGATGTTGGCCCATGCCCCGTAAAACCTGGCGCGATGCGCTCGCTGCCTATGCCAGCCCGTCAACGCTGGTGCTGTTGCTGCTCGGCTTTGCCGCCGGCCTGCCGTACATGTTGGTGTTCTCAACCCTGTCCGTGTGGCTGCGCGAGGCCGGTGTGGCCCGCGAGACGATTGGCTATGCCAGCCTGATAGGCTTGGCGTACGCCTTTAAATGGGTGTGGTCGCCACTGCTCGACCAGTGGCGCCTGCCACTGCTGGGCAAGCTCGGTCGACGCCGCTCCTGGCTCGTGTTATCGCAGGTGCTGGTCGTGGTGGGCCTCATCGGAATGGGGTTTTGCGACCCCCAGAAGCACTTGTCCTGGCTGATTGCCCTGGCCGTACTTGTCGCGTTTGCCTCGGCAACACAGGATATTGCCGTTGATGCCTATCGCCTGGAGATCGCCGACGATCAGCGCCAGGCAGCCCTGGCAGCCAGCTATATGGCTGGCTACCGCGTCGCGGCCCTGCTGGCTACCGCGGGCGCCCTGTTTTTCGCTGAAGGTTTCGGCTCCACCGGTTTCAACTACCTCCACAAAGCCTGGACCGGTACCTATGTGCTGTTCGGTGTAATGATGGTGCCGGCACTGGTTACCAGCCTGTTGATGCGCGAACCGCCTGTACCACTGCGCACTCAGTTGTCGGCGGCGCGCTATGGCTTTGCCCACCAACTGGTATCCGTGTTCGTGCTGATCGTACTGCTCGTGTCGGTACCGGCAACGTTTACCCAGTTGTACTACACCGACTTTGCCAGTGTGCTGTTCGAGGGCGTGAGCCTGCTTGACCTGCTGCTGGAAGACCGCGCGTTCCTTCGCGCGATTCTGTACATCACGCTCACAGCGTTGTGCCTGTCCTCAATGGGCCGGCGTGGCCTGGCCCCGGTGCTGACCCCGGTCAACGACTTCATTACGCGCTACCGCTGGCAGGCCTTGCTGCTGCTTGGGCTGATCGCAACGTACCGGATGTCCGATACAGTGATGGGCGTGATGGCCAACGTGTTCTACATCGATCAAGGCTTCACCAAGGATCAGATCGCCAGCATCAGCAAGATCTTCGGGTTGATCATGACCTTGGTGGGCGCCGGCCTAGGCGGGCTGCTGATCGTCCGTTTCGGCATCCTGCCGATCCTGTTCATCGGTGGCGCAGCCTCGGCCAGCACCAACATCCTGTTCCTGATGCTGGCAGACATGGGCCCCAACCTGAACATGCTGATCGTCACCATCTCGCTGGATAACTTCAGCTCTGGCATGGCGACTTCGGCATTTGTCGCCTACCTGTCGAGCCTGACCAACCTCAAGTTCTCGGCCACCCAGTATGCCCTGCTCAGCTCCATCATGCTGTTGCTGCCAAGGCTGATCGGTGGATACTCAGGCGTCATGGTGGAAAAGTTCGGCTACCACGACTTCTTCCTGATTACGGCACTGCTGGGTGTACCCACGCTTATCCTGATTGCCCTGCACTGGCATCAAGAAGCCCGCCGTGGAAAGCCTGAACCTCAGGATCAGCCACAGAACTCGGTGGGCGAACGCCCTTAATCCGAGACAACCAGCTCGCCAGCGCTCAGCACCGTACGCAACGGCCAGAGCGCCAGCAGGCCGGCGACACCCGCGACCCAAGCGAACGTCAGCAAGCCCTCACCCGCGCCCAGTATTGCCAGCAAGGAGCCTCCCAGGCCGAGCAAAGCAATGGTGATCATGCCCAGCATCGCCGACACCAGGCCTTTGCTTTGCTCGCTGGCAAACAGCGTGATGCGGTACAACACGGCATTACAGACCCCAAGGCCAAGCGCGTATACCGATAGCCCTGCAACCACACCGATCACCGACGGGTACAACCAGGCGACAACCATCATTGCCAGCAAGCCACCCACCAGCGGCCACAGCCCACGGCGCACGAGGGCCAGCAGTGTATAGCGCTCGGCAATCCGGTTAATGATCAGGTTTCCGGCAATCAGGCCGCCAAACACCGGCAGTTGCCACAGCGCGTAGTCCAGCGTACTCAAGCCCTGGCCGTGAATGAGCAGTACCGGCGAAAGCCCGATCCAGGCGATCAGCGGCAACCCGATCAAACCAAGCGCCATGCTGCCCGCGACGAAGTAACGGTTGAGCAACAACTGTCGATAACCAGCCAACAAAGGCAGCAGATGAATCGGCTGAAACGCCAGCCTGCTGCCGTCACGCCGCTCAACACCAAGTGTTTCAGGCATGAAGCGATACAGCGCCAACCAGGCAAGCATGCCACCGGCGCCGATCAGTACAAAAATCCAACGCCAGGACATCCACTCCAGCAACAGCGTGCCGAGCAAAGGCCCCAGCAAGGGGGATAGCAAGGCGATATTCGCGAGCAGGGCCATCATCCGCACCGCATCCGCTTCGCTGAAGGCTTCGTTCAGAGCGGGATAACTCACCGTCACCACAAAGCCCAGACCAATGCCCTGCAACAATCGCAGCAGGTTGAACAGCTCAATCCCCTCCACCCAATGGGTGAGCAGGCACATCAAGCTGAAAAACACGCAGCCACCGAGCAACAGCGGGCGCCGACCATAGCGGTCCGCCAACGGCCCGATCAGCCATTGCAGCAGTACGCCGCCAAGCAGATAGAGGTTCAGGGCATGGGGGATGAAATCTGCACTCGCCTGCAGGTCGCTCACCACCGTAGGCATGGCTGGCATGACCACATCACTGGCGACATAGGTCAGCAGCTCGAAGAGCGCCAAGGTCAGTGCGAAGCAGAATGCACGCAACGGGGTGATTTGCAGCAGCGGGGTCAACATGGGAACGCCAGGCCAAACGACATTTGGCCAGCCTGTATGCCAGAAAAGTCACGCTCGCGATAGGACATTCCAGGTGCCAGCCTTGCCGGCGACGCTATCGGCAAGGTTGGCGCCTGCACAGGCAACGCTTTAGGCAGTCGCTTCCTGGACCACGCGAATCACGCGCTGCGGAAAGGGAATGTCGATCCCCTCGGCACGCAGGCGATCACGGGCATGCTCGTTGAGCATGAACAACACATCCCAGTAGTCACCGGTATTGACCCAGACACGCAGGGAAATGGTGATAGAACTGTCGCCCAAGGTCGACACGACGGCTTGTGGCGCCGGATCCTTGTGAACCCGTGGGTCATTGGCCAGCTCGAGCAACACGCGGCGCGCAGCCTGCAAGTCGGCATCGTAGTCGACACCAACATCAAACACGACCTTACGGGTCGGCTGGCGGTTGTGGTTGGTGATAATGCCGTTGGACAGGCTGCCGTTGGGCATGATCACGGTCTTGTTGTCAGCCGTACGCAACACCGTGTGGAAGATCTGGATGTTATCCACCGTTCCGCTGACCCCTTGCGCTTCGATCACATCACCAATGCGAAACGGACGGAACAGCAAAATCAGCACGCCACCGGCAAAGTTCGCCAGGCTGCCCTGTAATGCCAAGCCAATGGCAAGGCCTGCGGCACCAATGGCGGCAACGAAGGACGTGGTTTCTACGCCGATCATCGAAGCGACGCTGACCATCAACAGCACTTTGAGGGCGATGTTGGCCAGGCTACTGATGAACCCCTGCAGTGCAAGGTCGGCATTACGCAAAGCCAGCAACTTGCCCAGACGGAATGTCACCTTGTTGATCAGCCACCAACCAATGGACAACGTGAGCAGCGCCAACAGAAAACGGCTGCCGTACTCCATGATCAATGGAATCCAGCTTTGTGAGGTCTTGACCAGTTGATCGACTTCAGCGTTCAAATCCATAGTGCTCTCCTGATGCCAAATGGCAAAAAGCGTAAATATCCCACCGCAATCGTATCAACGGCCTAGAGAAGCTCGGACGCCAGAACGGCGCCGAGGTTCCTGACGCAGGGTGCTCAGTCGCGGAAATTGTTGAACTGCAATGGCATGCCGAATTCCTTGGCACGCAAGGCGGCGATGGCCTCTTGCAAATCGTCGCGCTTCTTGCCGGTTACCCGTACCTGCTCGCCCTGGATGGCGGCCTGAACCTTGAGCTTGGCCTCCTTGATGTGGGCAACGATCTTCTTCGCCAGCTCTTTGTCGATACCTTCCTTGAGGACGGCTTCCTGTTTCATGACCTTACCGGACGGGTAAGCATCCTTGATCTCCAGGCATTGGGCGTCGATCTTGCGTTTGATCAGCGACAACCTGAGGATTTCAATCATCTGCTCAAGCTGGAATTCGGCTTCGGCTGTCAGGTTGACAGTCAGCTCCTTTTCCTTGAACTCGAAGCTGCCTTTGCCTTTCAGGTCGTAGCGCCGGTCCAGTTCCTTGATCGCGTTGTCTACCGCGTTGGTGACTTCGTGTTTGTCCAGTTCCGATACCACGTCGAACGACGGCATATCCTTTTCTCCAAAAATAAAAGACACGCTACCGGCCCTGATGAAAGAGCACGATGGAGCGCGCCGGGTTTGACGGTTAAAATGCTTGCTCATTATAACGGTTGCGAAACGCGGATGAGCAGCACCTGGCATATTCTCGGCGCCGGCAGTCTGGGCAGCCTTTGGGCCTGTCGTCTGGCTCGTGCAGGCAAAGCAGTACGCCTGATCTTGCGGGACGATGAGCGTGTGGCTGCCTATGAGGCCGCGGGCGGCCTGACGCTGATCGAACAGGATCAGGCGCACACTCATGCCATTCCCGCACAGACAGCGACGGGCGCAGGGCCTATCCACCGTCTGCTGGTGGCCTGCAAAGCCTACGACGCACACAAGGCGGTTGCTCCCCTGCTGCCCCGCTTGGCCCCCAATGCCGAGCTGATCCTGCTGCAGAACGGCCTGGGCAGCCAGGACGAGGTTGCCGCCCTGGTGCCCCACGCACGTTGTATCTTCGCCTCCAGCACGGAAGGCGCCTTTCGTCAGGCGGACTGGCAGGTGGTGTTTGCCGGCCACGGCTTCAACTGGCTGGGCGATCCCGCCAGGCCCAGCACGCCCGGCTGGCTCGATGAACTGGAAGACGCCGGGATACCACACCAGTGGACACCCGACATCCTTACCCGCCTCTGGCGCAAACTGGCCTTGAACTGCGCCATCAACCCACTGACGGTGTTGCATGAGTGCCGCAATGGCGGCCTGAGCGAACACCACTGCGAAGTGGCGACCCTGTGCGTGGAGCTCGCCGAGCTATTGCGCCGCTGTGGTCAACCACAGGCCGCCGATGGCCTCGCCGAGGAGGTAGAGCGGGTGATTCAGGCTACCGCCGCCAACTACTCATCGATGTACCAGGACGTCCGTCAGGGCCGCCGCACAGAGATCCACTACCTGCTCGGCCATGCCTGCCGCATTGCCGCCCGTCATGGCTGCGAATTGCCGCACCTGGAACGGCTCCACCGGCGCCTGGTCGAGTACCTGAATGCGCATGGATTGCCCAGCGACTGAATCGGGCGGTACTCTGGGCGCCTAACCTCCCACCAGGATCACGCCTCAACCATGCCATTGCGCGAACGCCTGGAAAACCTGCCCGTTGGGCAAAAGCTACTGGCTGCCCTGCTGGTGCTGCTGATTACCGTGATGTTGGTCGCCAACCTGACCTTCATCAGTGCTGCCTATTGGATCTCTCAAGAGAGCATGGCGCCCCAGGCGTTGCAGACCATCGGTCGACTGGTATCCAACCCTCAACTGGCGCAACAGGCTAGCGACTCACCGGAAGCCGCCGACCGGCTACTCAGGGAGCTGGACAGCTATTCACCACTGCGCGCTGCCGCCCTGTATGGCAGCGATGGCAAGCGTCTCGCGCAATTGCAGCACGGCGAATTACTCGACCTGCCCAAACGCTATCGCAACATCGAAACCTGGCGGCTCACCGAATTTCGCAACACCCAACTGATCCCGCTGCCACGCCCTGGTTCACCGCCCAGCCACTTGCTGCTGGTGGCCAGTAGCGAACTGCCGATGGCCTTCTACACCGGCACGCTGACCGCCAGCCTGGGGATTCTGGTGTTCAGTGTGCTGCTATGGATGATCATCGCCCGGCAGATCAAGCGCCTGATTACCGAGCCCATCGACCGGCTTGAACAGCTCACGCGCCAGGTGACCCGTGAAGAGAACTATGCCCTGCGCGCCCAGCCGGGTAACCGCGACGAAATCGGCAGCCTCGCAGAAGCCTTCAACACGATGCTTTCGCGCATCGAAGCACGCGAACAGCAGCTCAAGCGCGCTCGCGACGAATTCCAGGATGCCTTCGACCAGGCTCAGGGCCTGGCCGAGGAAACACGCCATACCAACCGCAAGCTTGAACTGGAAGTCCAGGTACGCAGCAAGATCGAGAAAAAACTCACCGGTTTTCAGAACTACCTCAACAGCATTATCGACTCGATGCCCTCGGCCCTGATCGCACTCGACGAGCAGCTCTACGTCACCCAGTGGAACCAGGAAGCCACCGCCCTCTCCGGCACACCGCTGGACGAGGCGCTGAACCAGCCGATTTTCCTCGCGTTCGAGCCGCTACGCCCCTTCCTGCCGCAACTCAAGGAAAGCGTCGAGAAGCACCGGGTAGCGAAAATTGAACGCGTCACCTGGACCAAGGACGACGAGCCTCGCCACTATGCTCTGACCTTTTACCCACTCATGGGCGGTGGCGGACGTGGCGTGGTGATCCGTATCGACGACATCACCCAGCGCCTGTCGCTTGAGGAAATGATGGTGCAATCGGAAAAAATGCTCTCGGTCGGCGGCCTGGCAGCGGGCATGGCGCATGAAATCAACAACCCACTCGGGGCGATTCTGCACAACGTCCAGAATATCCGGCGGCGGCTGTCGCCTGACTTGCCAAAGAACATCGAGCAAGCCAACGAAGCGGGCATCGACCTGAGCGTCGTCAACCATTACCTGCAACTGCGCGAAGTGCCGCAACTGCTCGATGGCATCCAGCAGGCCGGCACCCGAGCGGCCAAGATCGTCACCCATATGCTCAGCTTCAGCCGCCGCAGCAATCGCCAACTGGTGCCCTGCGACCTGCCAGCCTTGATCGACCAGGCGGTAGAAATCGCCAGCAACGACTTCGACCTGACCATCGGTTTCGACTTCAAAGGCCAAGCCATTGTCCGCCAGTTCGACCCTGAACTGGGGCCGGTACCCTGCACGGCGAACGAGCTTGAACAGGTTTTGCTGAACCTGCTTAAAAACGCGGCTCAGGCGATTCACCAGCGCCAGGATGATAGCGAGCCAGGTCGCATCATCCTGCGCACGCGACTGAATCCGCCATGGGCCGAGATCCAGGTCGAAGACAATGGTGTCGGCATGACGGAAGCCGTCCGCAAGCGGACCTTCGAGCCGTTCTTCACCACCAAGGAGATTGGCCAGGGCACCGGGCTGGGGCTGTCCGTCTCCTACTTCATCATCACCAATAACCACAAAGGCCAGATGGAGGTGCACTCAGCACCCGGTCAAGGCACCTGCTTCACCTTGCGCCTGCCCCTGGCAACCCCCACACCGAACCAAAAGACGGAGTCTTGAACATGGGTTTTCGTTTGTCGAAGATCTATACCCGCACGGGCGACAAGGGTGAAACGGGCTTGGGCGATGGCCGCCGAGTACCGAAGGATCACCCACGCATTGAAGCCATTGGCGAAGTGGATACGCTCAACAGCCAGCTTGGCGTGCTGCTGGCAGGCCTTGCGACGGACCCTGCCCTGACAGAACTGATCGAAGTGCTTTCACCTTGTCAGCATCGACTGTTCGATCTGGGAGGCGAGCTGGCGATGCCCAGTTATCAAGCCTTGAATGATGCGCAAGTGGAATCACTGGAGCAGGTGATCGATCGCTGGAACGATGAACTGGGACCGCTGGAGAATTTCATTCTGCCCGGAGGCTCAGCCCTGGTCGCCCAGGCCCATGTCTGCCGCAGCCTGGCCCGCAGTGCCGAACGACGCTGCCAAACGCTGAACGCCATTGAGCCATTGACTGGGGTTGGTTTGGCCTACATCAACCGGTTGTCCGACCTACTGTTCGTAGCGGCACGGCTGATTGGGCGGCGCCAGGGTGTGGCCGAGGTGCTGTGGCAGCCTGCAGCCAAACCCTGAGGCGCCAGTCAGCGCCCATCAAGCACGATTCCCAGTGGTTACATCTCGGGCCAGAAGGCCCGAATCCCGGCAACACCCTGCGCACCGCTCTGCCAGGCCCGCTCACGCTCTGCATCGCCAACGCCACCAAGCAGGAACACCGGACGATTGAAGCCCTCGATCAACTGCGAGGCCTGCTCCCAGCCTAATGGCGCGGTATCCGGATGGCTCTGCGTCGCCTGCACCGGCGAGAGGGTGACAAAATCAACCCCCATCTGCTCAGCCAACGCCAACTCTTCGGCGTTATGGCAGGACGCTGCCAGCCAACGGTTCTGCGGGAACGGACGCCCCTTGCTGGCGTACTTGCGCAACTGCGTCGCAGTCAGGTGCCAACCGGCCGCCGGGAAGTCGCCCAACCACTCCAACGGCCCCTTGAGCATCAACTGTGCCTTGCCAGCACAGAGGCCGACAGCATCCACGGCGAGGTCGCGGTACTGCGGGTCATACATGTTCGGCGCACGCAATTGCAGCAGCTTTACGCCGCCAGCAATGGCCTTCTGCATACCGCGCAGCAACTGGGACGTTTCCAGGCCGTCCGGGGTAATCAGGTACTCACCGGGCAAACGCGCAGCCGCCACAATCGGCCGGTTGGCTTCAGGGAAGTCGTACTGCGCCAATTCACGTGGTACCACCCAGGCCAACGGCTGGCCCTCGGCACCGTGGGGCTCACCGGTAAACGCGGACACCTCCCACACATCCAGCAGCACCTGTTTGTCCGGGTAGTCGTGCTTGACCTTGATCAATGGCCGCGCCGCACTGACGGCAATACCCAGCTCTTCCTGAAGCTCACGGGCCAACGCAGCCTGTACGGCTTCGCCCTCCTCGACCTTGCCGCCCGGAAACTCCCAAAGGCCGCCCTGATGCTGACTGTCGGCACGCCGAGCAATCAGCACCCGGCCATCGGTACCGCGAATCACGGCGGCAGCTACATGAATACGTTTCACCGTCCACACTCCGCCAATCCCGCTTTCTGCCAGGCCTGGAAAGCGGGCCACTGGTAAATCGCTTCGATGTAGTTGAGCGCTTCAACCGGCAGTTCAACCCGGTAAGTGCGCAGGCGAACCGCCACTGGCGCAAAAAACGCGTCGGCCAGGCTAGGCGTGCCAAACAGGAACGGGCCACTGGCGGTTGCGGCGGCACGGCACTCGGCCCACAAGGCAACAATACGGTCGATATCCGCCTGGACGTCCGCCGGGGTTACGTCCAACGCCTGGTCACGGCTCAGGTCGAATGGCATGGTGCCACGCAAGGCAAAGAAACCACTGTGCATCTGCGCACAGGCAGAGCGGGCCTGAGCACGGGCAGCGACGTCGGTCGGCCACAGATGGGCGTCCGGATGACGCTCGGCCAGGTACTCGGCAATCGCCAGGGAGTCGGCGATGGTGCCATGCTCGGACTTGAGCAACGGCACCTTGCCGGTCGGCGAATGCTCGAGCAAGCGGGCGCGGGTATCAGGTTGATTGAGTTTGACGAGTTGCTCAGTGTAGGACGCTCCGGTCAGTTCCAGCGCCAGGGCGGCGCGCAGTGACCAGGAGGAATAAAGCTTGTCGCCGATGATCAGGTGGTAGCTCATGGTTCGGCTCCAGAAGGTTTGGAGAATGTACCGCCGCTGTCGCCGACCAGGCCGGCTCGCGCTGGAGCCGGCCTGGTCAACGAGTCGATCAGCTCCGGTATTCGGCGTTGATCTTCACATACTCATGGGACAGGTCAGTGGTCCAGATGACCTCGTTGCACTGGCCGCGGCCCAACTCGATGCGAATGGTGATTTCTTCCTGCGCCATGACAGCGGCGCCCTGCTCTTCGGTATAGCTGGCACTGCGGCCGCCTTTGCTGGCGATGCAGACGCTACCCAGGTAGACGTCGATCAGGCTCACATCCAGGTTCGGCACACCCGCACGGCCTACTGCCGCCAGAATACGGCCCCAGTTCGGGTCGGAGGCGAACAGCGCGGTCTTGATCAGCGGCGAGTGGGCCACTGCGTAAGCAACGTCCAGGCATTCCTGATGATTGCCACCGCCGTTGACTTCAACGGTCACGAACTTGGTCGCACCTTCACCATCGCGAACGATAGCCTGTGCCACCTCCATGCATACCTCGAACACTGCCTGCTTCAACGCCGCGAACAGCGGGCCGCTGGCTTCGGTGACTTCAGGTACTGCGGCCTTGCCAGTCGCGATCAGCATGCAGCAATCGTTGGTCGAGGTATCGCCATCGATAGTAATGCGGTTGAACGACTTGTTCGCGCCGTCCAGCAGCAGGTCCTTGAGCACGTGCGGTGCAACCTTGGCATCGGTGGCGATGTAGCCCAGCATGGTCGCCATGTTCGGGCGAATCATGCCCGCGCCCTTGCTGATGCCGGTCACGGTGACCGTGACGCCATCGTGCTGGAACTGACGGCTCGCGCCCTTGGGCAGGGTGTCGGTGGTCATGATACCGGTCGCGGCGTTTGCCCAGTTGTTTTCCGACAGGTCGTCCAGCGCGGCTTGCAGAGCGCCTTCAATCTTCTCGACCGGCAGCGGCTCGCCGATGACGCCGGTGGAGAACGGCAACACCGCACTGGCATCAACGCCAGCCAGCTCGGCCAGCTTGGCGCAAGCGCGCTCAGCAGCCGCCAGGCCCTGTGCACCGGTACCAGCGTTGGCATTGCCAGTGTTCGTCAGCAGGTAACGTACGGTGCCCTGTACACGCTGCTTGGCGAGGATTACAGGTGCCGCACAGAAGGCGTTCAGGGTGAACACACCTGCCACGCTGGAGCCTTCGGCACAGCGCATGACCACGACATCCTTGCGCCCTGGGCGCTTGATGCCCGCCGAGGCGATGCCGAGTTCAAAACCTGGGACCGGGTGCAACGTTGGCAAAGGACCAAGACCAACAGCCATGAAAGCGCTCCTAAAAAAAATACGCCGAGCTCGTTGCCGCGGCGCTTGAGATGGAACAACGCCGCGAAGGCAGGAAGCCTGTCGCGGCGCGGTGTTCAAATGTCAGCGTGTTACCTGGGCGGGATCGTCAGTTGATCTGGCCGTGGCAATGCTTGAACTTCTTGCCCGAACCACACCAGCACAGTTCGTTACGCCCTAGCTTCTGTTCGCTGCGCACTGGCGCAGCGGCAACAGCAACTTCAGCGCCTTCTTCCTGCTCGTCATTCTGCTCCAGACCTGGCGCAGCATCATGCTGGAATTGCATGCGCTGGGCCAATTCCTCGGCTTCGCGGCGCAGACGCGCCTCTTCTTCGATCGGGTCTTCGCGGCGAACCTGAACGTGCGAGAGCACGCGGATGGTATCGCGCTTGATCGAGTCCAGCAGCTCCTGGAACAGGTTGAACGACTCGCGCTTGTACTCCTGCTTCGGGTTCTTCTGTGCATAACCACGCAGGTGGATGCCATGACGCAAGTGGTCCATGGTCGACAGGTGGTCTTTCCACAGGTCATCCAGAACGCGCAGCAGAATCTGCTTCTCGAAGGTGCGCAGGGCATCGGCGCTGGCCTGCTCTTCCTTCTCGTTATACGCCGCCAGCAGCTCGTTCAGCAGGCGCTCGCGCAGGGTTTCTTCGTACAGGTGATCGTCTTCGTCGAGCCACTTCTGAATCGGCAGCTTGACCCCGAAATCGCTGGCCAGAGCTGCTTCCAGACCGACCACGTCCCACTGTTCGGGCAGCGACTGCGGCGGAATGTGCTGGCTGACGGTGGCATCCAGTACTTCCTGACGGAAGTCAGCGATGGTGTCACCAATATTGTCAGCAGCCAGCAGGCTGTTGCGCATGTGGTAGATCACCTTACGCTGCTCGTTGGCCACGTCGTCGAATTCGAGCAATTGCTTACGAATATCGAAGTTGCGCCCTTCAACCTTGCGTTGTGCTTTTTCGATGGCGTTGGTCACCATGCGGTGCTCGATCGCCTCACCGGACTGCATACCCAGCGCTTTCATGAAATTCTTCACCCGGTCAGAGGCGAAGATGCGCATCAGGCTGTCTTCCAGCGACAGGTAGAAACGGCTGGAACCCGGGTCACCCTGACGACCGGAACGGCCGCGCAACTGGTTGTCGATACGACGCGATTCGTGGCGCTCGGACGCAATCACGTGCAGACCACCAGACTCGATCACCTGCTGGTGACGCTTCTGCCAGTCGGCCTTGATCTGGGCAACCTGCTCAGGGCTCGGGTTCTCCATGGCCGCCACTTCAACTTCCCAGTTACCGCCCAGGAGAATGTCGGTACCACGACCCGCCATGTTGGTAGCGATGGTCAGCGCGCCTGGACGACCGGCCTGCGCAATGATCTCGGCTTCCTTCTCGTGGTACTTGGCGTTGAGGACCTTGTGGTCGATGCCTTCCTTCTTGAGCAGGTTGGACATGTGCTCAGAGGTTTCAATCGTCGCAGTACCTACCAGTACAGGACGGCCCTGGGCCAGGCTTTCCTTGATGTCCGCGATGATGGCAGCGTACTTCTCTTCTGCCGTCAGGTAGACCAGGTCGTTGAAATCCTTACGGGCCAGCGGCTTGTTCGGCGGAATGACCATAACGTTCAGGTTATAGATCTGCGCGAACTCGAACGCCTCGGTATCAGCAGTACCGGTCATGCCGGACAGCTTGGTGTACAGACGGAAGTAGTTCTGGAAGGTGGTCGACGCCAGGGTCTGGCTCTCGGCCTGAATATTCAGGTTTTCCTTCGCTTCGATCGCCTGGTGCAGGCCTTCGGACAGGCGTCGGCCCGGCATGGTACGACCGGTGTGCTCGTCAATCAGCAGGACCTGGCCGTCCTGGACGATGTACTCGACGTTGCGATGGAACAGCTTGTGCGCGCGCAGGCCGGCATAAACGTGGGTCAGCAGGCCCAGGTTGTGGGCCGAGTAAAGGCTTTCGCCCTCGGCCAGCAGGCCGACCTGGGAAAGCATCTCTTCGATGTACTGGTGACCGGCTTCGTTGAGCTCGACCTGACGGCTCTTCTCGTCGATGCTGAAGTGACCGGCCTGGGTGACCTGGCCTTCGACTTCCTCGATGTGCTGCTTGAGGCGCGGGATCAGCTTGTTGATCTCGATGTACAGCTTGGAGCTGTCTTCCGCCTGACCGGAGATGATCAGAGGGGTACGCGCTTCGTCGATCAGGATGGAGTCGACTTCGTCGATCACGGCGAAATTCAGCTCACGCTGGAATTTCTCTTCCATGCTGAACGCCATGTTGTCGCGCAGGTAGTCGAAACCGAATTCGTTGTTGGTGCCGTAGGTGATATCGGCAGCATAGGCCGCACGCTTCTCTTCCGGCGGCTGAAACGGTGTAACCACACCGACGGTCAGGCCGAGGAACTCATACAGCGGGCGCATCCAGTTGGCATCGCGACGGGCCAGGTAGTCGTTGACCGTGACCACGTGCACGCCCTTGCCAGACAATGCGTTGAGGTAGACGCCCAGGGTTGCGACCAAGGTCTTGCCTTCACCGGTACGCATTTCTGCGATCATGCCTTCGTGCAAGGTCATGCCACCGATCAACTGCACGTCGAAGTGACGCATCCCCATGACCCGCTTACCGGCCTCGCGAGCGACCGCGAAGGCTTCAGGCAGCAGATTGTCCAGGGTCTCGCCTTTGGCCAGGCGCTCTTTGAACTCGGCGGTCTTGCCGCGTAGTTGCTCATCCGAAAGGGCCACCATCTGCTCTTCGAAGGCATTGACGATCTGTACCGTCTTGAGCATGCGTTTGACTTCACGCTCATTCTTGCTTCCAAAAAGTTTCTTTAACAAAGGCGCAAACATATCGGCAGGATCTTCCACACGTAGGGATGGAGGGCGGCCCCGTGAGTCGCCCGTGCAGCCCTTATGGCCGCATGCGAACGAGCATTCTACCCGGAAACGATGGAGAGGAAAGTGGCGTTGTTTTCCACAGTGCTGGCACAGCGCTTTGACGGGGCTTTCCTAAAATAAGGGCTTTTTCGTCAGTTTCAACCCATAACTGAGACAAGACTGCATTTACAGCGCCTCTAACGCGGTCAGCGCAGGACGATCTGGTAAGCTATGGGCTCTGTAACCTCAGGTAACCAACCATGGCTTTTCGCCCCCTGACTGCACGCGCGCCAGCCATTTTGCTGCGCGAGGCGCGGCCTCTGAAGGCTCTGCTCAACCAGGCACAACGCCTGGCACACTTGCAGCGCCTGGTGGAAAGCCAGTTGCAACCCGCAGCACGCGAGCATTGCCACGTCGCCTCCTGGCGCGAAGGGACACTGCTGCTGATCGTCACTGACGGTCATTGGGCGACCCGCCTGCGGTATCAACAAAAACGCTTGCAACGCCAGCTACAGAGCCTGGAAGCGTTCTACAACCTGAACCGAATCCTGTTCAAGGTGCAGCCCCCCACCACCGCACCCAAAGCCCACGGGCACCCGCTCGACATCTCCAACCGGGCCGCCGAAAACATTCAGGCGACAGCCGAGGGCATCAGTGATCCAAAACTGCGCGCTGCGCTGGAGCGCCTGGCCAACCACGCCAAGGACAAAAATCCCGCGCACGACTGAACGGCACGCATAAAAAAGGCCACCCGAAGGTGGCCCCAAAAACTAAAGAAGAGAGTGTTCGTACTTACACTGCCGCAACCGGACGCATGTAAGAGATCGGCGCCGTACTGGCATCTTCGAAAGTCACCACTTCCCAAGCATCTTTTTCCTCAATCAGCTTGCGCAGCAGCTGGTTGTTCAGCGCGTGCCCGGACTTAAAGCCACGGAATTCGCCGATCAGGCTGTTGCCCAGCAGGTAGAGATCACCGATGGCGTCGAGGATCTTGTGTTTGACGAACTCGTCTTCGTAGCGAAGACCGTCTTCGTTCAACACGCCTTCCTTGTCGACGACGATGGCGTTTTCCACGCTGCCGCCGAGTGCGAGGTTATGCTTGCGCAGGTACTCGATGTCGCTCATGAACCCGAAGGTACGGGCGCGGCTGACTTCCTTCACGAACGAGGTGCTGGAAAAGTCCACGCTGGCGCTTTGGGTACGGTTGCGGAACACCGGGTGATCGAAATCGATCTCGAAACTCACCTTGAACCCGTCGAATGGCAGGAAAGTAGCGCGCTTGTCGCCGTCTTCCACTGTCACTTCGCGCAGGATGCGGATGAACTTCTTGGCTGCGTCCTGTTCTTCCAGGCCGGCAGATTGAATCAGGAATACAAAGGGCCCAGCGCTACCGTCCATGATCGGCACTTCGGACGCGGAGAGCTCGACGTAGGCGTTATCGATGCCCAGGCCAGCCATGGCCGAGAGCAGATGCTCTACCGTATCTACCTTGGTATCGCCGTTGACCAGAGTCGTCGACATAGTGGTCTCGCCAACATTTTCCGCGCGGGCAGGAATCTGCACCACGGGGTCGAGGTCGGCGCGGCAAAATACGATGCCGGTATCCACAGGGGCGGGTTTGAGGGTCAGGTAAACCTTTTCCCCGGAGTGCAGGCCGACACCTGTGGCACGGATAATATTCTTCAGGGTGCGTTGTCTAATCATGGCATTGGCCGCTTCAGCGCAAATTGCGAACTGGTATCAACAAAGGCTGGGGATAATAGCAGACCCGGCCTTTGCTGAACACCAATCACCCTTATACCCCTGATAAATTTCATTAATCAGCCTGACGACGCAGGAATGCCGGGATGTCCAGGTAATCCAGATCGTCTTGTGGGTTGAGTTTAGCAGCCGCTGCAGCACCGGCATGAGCCTGATTGCGCATTACAGTCGGGCGCTCCAGATCACGGTAGTTAACCGATGGTTGCTCGGCACGCACTGGCGCAGGTGCAGGAGTCTGCACGGACGCGGTCTGCATGGTGTTGTCGATAACCTTGACCGGCTTCTCGATTTTCGCACCCAGGCCGGTAGCCACTACGGTAACGTGCAGCTCGTCACGCATGTCCGGATCGATAACGGTACCGACCTTGACCATGGCGTGATCGGACGCGAACGCCTCGATGATGCTACCCACATCGGAGTATTCACCCAGCGACAGGTCAGGACCTGCGGTGATGTTCACCAGGATGCCACGGGCGCCCTGCAGGTTGACGTCTTCGAGCAGCGGGTTGCGGATGGCCGCTTCCGTGGCTTCGCGAGCACGGTTCGGGCCGCTGGCGCAGCCAGTACCCATCATCGCCATACCCATTTCGCTCATCACGGTGCGCACGTCGGCGAAGTCGACGTTGATCATGCCTGGGCGCTTGATGATGTCGGAGATACCGCGAACGGCCCCTGCCAGCACGTCATCGGCCTTGGCGAACGCCGACAGCAGGCTGGCGTCTTTACCCAGGATGGTCAGCAGTTTCTCGTTGGGGATGGTGATCAACGAGTCGACGCTGTCAGCCAGTGCGCGAATGCCTTCGTCGGCAATCTGCATGCGCTTGCGGCCTTCGAACGGGAACGGCCGGGTGACCACGGCAACGGTGAGGATGCCCAGTTCCTTGGCCACTTCGGCGATGATCGGCGCAGCACCGGTACCGGTACCACCACCCATGCCCGTGGTAATGAACACCATGTTGGTGCCCTGCAGTACTTCAGCGATGCGCTCACGGTCTTCCAGTGCCGCCTGACGACCGACTTCAGGATTGGCACCAGCACCCAGGCCCTTGGTCACGCCAGTACCCAGCTGCAGGATGGTGCGCGCGCCGATGTTTTTCAGCGCCTGAGCATCGGTGTTGGCGCAGATGAACTCGACGCCTTCGATGTTGCTCTTGACCATATGATTGACGGCGTTGCCACCGCCGCCACCGACGCCGATCACTTTAATGACCGGACTTTGCGGGACGTTGTCTACGAGCTCGAACATTTTCCCTCTCCTTACAGTTCTCTAGTTTTTTGCGCCTACTACTACTGCTTTGAAACTTTAAAAGTTGCCCTGCACCCAACGCTTCAAGCGTTCCAGCACGGGTGCCTTCGGTTCATCGCCATAGCTGTTGCTGTTAATACCGGTCAGGGTCACGCCGTCGGACTGCTTTTGCAGCCCGTAGGTCAGCAGGCCCACACCAGTGGAATAAATCGGGTTGCGGACCACATCACTGAGGCCGCGAACGCTGTGCGGTACACCCAGGCGTACCGGCATGTGGAAAATCTCTTCCGCCAGCTCTACAGCGCCTTCCATCTTCGAGGTACCGCCGGTCAGGACGATGCCCGCGGGTACCAGGTCTTCGTAACCGCTACGACGCAGCTCGGCCTGGATCAGGGTGAACAGTTCGTCGTAACGTGGCTCGACCACTTCAGCCAGCGCCTGACGCGACAGTTCACGCGGAGGGCGATCACCTACGCTCGGCACCTTGATGGTTTCCCCAGCACCGGCGAGCTTGGCCAGGGCGCAGGCATAGCGAATCTTGATTTCTTCGGCGTACTGGGTCGGGGTACGCAGGGCCATCGCGATGTCGTTGGTCACCTGGTCGCCCGCAATCGGGATCACTGCGGTATGACGGATAGCGCCTTCAGTGAAGATGGCGATATCGGTAGTGCCACCACCGATGTCCACCAGGCACACGCCCAGCTCTTTCTCGTCATCGGTCAGTACCGAATAGGCCGAGGCCAGTTGTTCGAGAATGATGTCGTCGATTTCCAGGCCGCAGCGACGTACACACTTCTCGATGTTCTGGGCGGCATTGACCGCGCAGGTCACCACGTGAACCTTGGCTTCCAGACGCACCCCGGACATACCCAACGGCTCGCGTACGCCTTCCTGGTTATCGATCACGTAGTCTTGCGGCAGGGTGTGCAGGACGCGCTGATCGGCAGGGATGGCCACGGCCTGGGCAGCGTCCAGAACGCGCTCAAGGTCGGCGGCACTGACTTCACGGTCGCGAATGGCAACGATACCGTGGGAGTTCAGGCTACGGATGTGATTGCCGGCAACGCCAACGAATGCCGAGTGAATGCGGCAACCGGCCATCAGTTGGGCCTCTTCAACCGCGCGCTGAATCGACTGTACGGTCGACTCGATGTTCACGACTACGCCCTTCTTGAGGCCGCGCGATGGATGCGTACCGATCCCGACGATCTCCAGGGTACCGTCAGCCGCGACCTCGCCCACCAGCGCCACCACCTTGGAGGTGCCAATGTCCAGCCCGACGATCATTTTGCCGCTATGCGCATTTGCCATGGTCCTGCCTCTCTCTAATTCTTCGCAACGGCGGGTTGGGCCGTCGTCGGTGCATTCGGTTCCCGCCAGCCGACGGCCAGGCCGTTGGCATATCGCAGATCAATGCGGGCGATGTTGGTGATCTGCTCTTTGAGTGTCTTGTCGTAAATGGCAATGAAACGGCGCATTTTTTCCACCAAGTGGTCACGCCCCAGCAGCAGCTCGATACCCGGACCGGCACTGCCAGCGCCCGTGGTCAGGAACCAGCTGCCACGTTCACGCAATTCCAGTCGCGCGATCGAGAAACCCATGGGCCGCAACATCTGGTTCAAAATCTGATACTGCTGCATCACTTGTAACTGCGCCCGCTGCGGCCCGATCAGCTGCGGCAGGTGCTCATAGTTGGCCAGCTCGCGCGGGGCAAAGGCCTGGCCCTTGTTGTTGAGCAAGGCATCATCCCCCCAACGCGCAATCGGCAACTGCTCTTCCAGGTGGATCACGACCTCATCCGGCCAGACGCGACGGACTTCGGCGCGAGCGATCCAGGGCATTTGCTCCAGCTCGGCGCGCATGCTCGCCAGGTCTACGGTAAAGAAGCTCGCCGCGACATAAGGCGCGATTCGCTGCTGCACCGCCTGCTGGCTGATGTAACTCAGGTCACCCTGTACGGCGATCTTGGTAATCGGCCGATCGGCGTACGGCATCAGGCGTTGCGCGCCCTCGTAGGCACCGAAACCGGCGACCACCAGCAATACCGGCCACAGCAGACGCTTGAAAACACTGAACCTTGCCTTGGGCAGGCGCGCCGACAGTGGCTCCTTGGCCACCATCCGGCTGGCACCACGCGGCACCGGCTTGCGGCCGGTGGCGGGTTGCTGATGACGTAACATCGCGCCTTGCATGGGCTTAACCTCGCGCCTCAACGCTAGCGGCCAGGATTGCCAGCACCAACTGCTGGAAGTCCAGGCCGGCTGCGCGAGCCGCCATCGGGACCAGGCTGTGATCAGTCATGCCTGGTGCGGTATTGACTTCGAGCAGCCAGAACCGGCCCTGCTCGTCCTGCATCACATCAACCCGCCCCCACCCTGCGATGCCGATGGCTTCGCAAGCACGGGCGGTAAGGTCGATCAGTTCCTGTTCCTTGGAGCTGTCCAGGCCGCAGGGAATGCGGTACTGGGTATCGTTGGCCAGGTACTTGGCGTCGTAGTCGTAGAACGAGTGCGGCGTACCCAGGGCAATCGGTGGCAGCACCTTGTCGCGCAACACGGCCACGGTGAATTCCGGCCCCTGAATCCACTGCTCGACCAGCACTTGAGCGTCATAACGGGCAGCGTCCTTCCACGCCACGATGAGCTCGTCACGGCTGTGCACCTTGGCCATGCCGATGCTCGAACCCTCATGGGCAGGCTTGACGATCAGCGGGAAGCCCAGGGCCGACGCCGCGGCCACGCAGTCGGCTTCGCTGGCCAGCACGGCATGGCGCGGGGTTGGAATACCCAGGCTCTGCCAGACCTGCTTGGTCCGCAATTTGTCCATGGCCAGGGCCGACGCGAGAATGCCGCTGCCGGTGTAAGGAATGCCCAGGCACTCCAACAGGCCTTGCATGCTGCCATCTTCACCGCCGCGGCCATGGAGAATGATGAACGCGCGGTCGATCTTTTCGTTCTGCAGACGGCTGAGCAGATCGTCACCAACATCAATGGCAACCACGTCGACGCCGGCAGACTGCAGCGCGTCAATGACCGCGGCACCCGACTTGAGCGAGACCTCACGCTCAGCGCTCTTGCCGCCATAGAGCACGGCAACCCGACCGAAATCCTTCGGTGCGATGTGTGAATGCAGTTTCGAATAGTCGTTAACAGTCATTTCGATTTCCCTTCGCTGGCTGCAGCACTCGCGAACAACGGGCTCTTCAGCAATTGCGGGGCCAGGCCACCGATATCACCTGCCCCTTGGCACAGCAGGATGTCGCCGGCACGCAGCAGAGGTTTGAGCAACGGCGCCAGTTCGATGCCGCGCTCGATGTAGATCGGGTCGAGTTGGCCGCGCTGGCGAATGCTGTGGCAAAGCTGACGGCTGTCGGCGCCGGGGATCGGCTCCTCTCCAGCGGGATAAACCTCCATCAACAGCAGCACGTTGGCATCGGCCAGTACCTGCACGAAGTCGTCGTAGAGGTCGCGGGTGCGGCTATAACGGTGCGGCTGGTACACCATCACCAGACGGCGCTCCGGCCAACCACCGCGCACGGCCTTGATCACGGCAGCCACTTCGGTCGGGTGATGGCCGTAGTCGTCCACCAGCATCACGCTGCCGCCGTCCACTGGCAGCTCGCCATAGACCTGGAAGCGTCGACCAACACCCTGGAAGCCCGAAAGCCCCCGGACGATGGCCTCGTCGGTGATGCCTTCATCGGTCGCGATGGCGATGGTTGCCAAGGCGTTGAGCACGTTATGGTTACCCGGCATGTTCACCGAGACATCCAGCGGCTCGCGGTCACGACGCAGCACGGTGAAGTGCGTCTGCATGCCCGACTGGCGAATATTGATTGCCCGTACGTCAGCTTCTTCGCTGACGCCGTAAGTGAGGGTCGGGCGTTTGATCAGCGGCAGAATTTCACGTACCACCGGGTCGTCCAGGCATACCACTGCCAAGCCATAAAACGGCAGGTTGTGCAGGAACTCGACAAAGGTTTTCTTCAGTTTGTTGAAGTCACCCTCATAGGTCGCCATATGGTCGGCATCAATGTTGGTGACCACAGCCACCAGCGGCTGCAGGTGCAGGAAGCTGGCGTCGCTCTCATCGGCTTCGGCGATCAGGTAGCGGCTGGTGCCCAACTGGGCATTGGTACCGGCTGCATTCAGACGACCACCGATGACAAACGTCGGGTCCAGGCCACCTGCGGCGAACACCGAGGCCAACAGGCTGGTCGTGGTGGTCTTGCCGTGGGTACCGGCAACGGCAATACCGTGACGGTAGCGCATCAACTCGGCGAGCATCTCGGCACGCGGCACCACGGGAATACGACGTTCCAGGGCCGTAGCGACTTCAGGGTTGGCTGTATTGACCGCGCTGGAGACCACCAGCACATCGGCGCTGGCAGCGTTCTCGGCGCGGTGGCCGATGAAGATCTCGGCGCCGAACGACAGCAGACGCTCGGTGACCGGCGAAGCCTTGAGATCAGAACCCGAGACCTGATAACCCAGGTTCAACAGCACTTCGGCAATGCCGCACATCCCCACACCGCCAATGCCGACGAAATGGATACGACGGATACGGCGCATTTCAGGTTGAGGCATGGCTTTGCGATTCTCAACCATGGGCCACCTCCAGGCAGATATCGACCACGGTGCGGGTGGCAGCGGGCTTGGCCAAGCGCCGTGCGGTGCAGGCCATCGTGTTGAGTTTTTCCGGTTGCATCAGCACCTCGTTCAGGCGTTCAGCGAGCTGCGCTGCGCCAGTTGTCGCTTGTGGCATCAGGAAGGCGGCGCCTTCACGAGCCAGATAATGGGCGTTATGGGTCTGGTGGTCGTCGATTGCGTGGGGCAATGGCACCAGCAACGACGGCAGTCCTGCTGCCGCCAGCTCACTGACCGTCAACGCACCTGCACGGCACACCACCAGATCAGCCCAGCCATAGGCCTGGGCCATGTCCTTGATAAAGGGCTCTACCTGAGCCTCGACCCCCGCTTCGCGATAGCGCTCGGCAGTGATCTGATCATGCTGTTTCCCGGCCTGATGGAACACTTTCGGGCGGATTGGTTCCGCAACCAGCGCCAATGCCTGGGGCAACAATTTGTTCAACGGCTCGGCACCCAGGCTGCCGCCGAGGATCAAGAGGTGCGGACGGCGACCGGCCAGCGGTTCGCGCACAGGTTCCAGGAACAACTCGCTGCGTACCGGATTGCCGGTGGTACGACGTTTTTCCGAAGCGGCGAAGGTGTCCGGGAACGCTTCGCAGACACGCGCAGACAGCGGTACCAGCAAACGATTGGCCGTCCCCGCACGGGCGTTCTGTTCGTGAATCACCAGTGGCACGCCACAGAGCTTCGCCGCAACGCCGCCCGGGCCGGTGACATAGCCGCCGAAACCCAATACGCATACGGGCTTGAGCCGACGAATCACCTGGCGCGCCTGCAACACAGCCTTGAGCACCGTGAGCGGCGCCTTGAGCAGCGACAGCTTGCTCTTGCCACGCAGGCCACTGACATTGATCAGGTGCAGCTGCAGCCCCGCCTGAGGAACCAGTTCGTTTTCAATGCCTCGCGGCGTTCCCAGCCAATGCACGGTGTAACCGCGTGCCTGGAACTCCCGGGCACAGGCCAGCGCAGGGAACACGTGGCCCCCAGTGCCGCCTGCCATGATCAAGACGTTCTTGCCATTAGCGGCCATGATTCGGCTCCTCGGCAAAATCGCTTTCATCGAATTCGTGCTCTTCACTGCCCAGGTGGGTTCGACTCTCCCACTCGATTCGCAGCAGCAACCCCACACAGGCACAGCAGATCACCAGGGAACTGCCACCGTAACTGAGGAACGGCAACGTCAGGCCCTTGGTCGGCAGCAGGCCGACGTTCACCCCGATATTGATCAAGAATTGACCGATCCACAGGAAGGCCAGGCCGAACGCCATGTACGCGGCAAAGAACTGCTTGGCCTTCTCGGCCCACAGACCGATGTACAGCGACCGCACCGTAACAAACAGGAACAAGGCAACGGTCGCCAGCGAGCCAACGACGCCCAGTTCTTCAGCCAGCACCGAAAACACGAAGTCGGTGTGCGCTTCAGGCAGGTAGAACTGCTTCTGTACGCTGTTGCCCAAGCCGACACCAAACCACTCGCCACGACCGAACGCAATCAGTGCCTGCGTCAGCTGGTATCCCGAACCGAACTGATCGGACCACGGGTCGGTAAAAGTAATCAAACGCGCCATCCGGTAGGGCTGGGCCTGTACCAGAACAAACACGGCTCCGACCGCCAGCACCACCATCAGACTGAAGCGGAACAACCCAACACCGCCGAGGAACAGCATCGCTGCAGCCGCCCCCATCATCACGACGGTGGCACCGAAGTCAGGCTCCATCAGCAACAGGCCGGCCATCGGCAGCAAAACGATGAATGGCTTGAAAAAGCCCATCCAGCTTTCGCGTACCTCTGTCTGACGTCGTACCAGATAGCCGGCGAGGTAGATCACCACGAAAACCTTGGCAATTTCCGACGGCTGCACGTTGAAGAAGCTGAAGCCGATCCAGCGCATCGAACCGTTCACTTCCCGGCCAATGCCTGGCACCAGCACCAACACCAACAGGCCAAAGGCACCCACCAGCATCAGGAAGCCCATGCGTTGCCAGGTGGCAATCGGCACCATTATGGTCACTACGCCAGCGCCCAAGCCCAGCAGCACGTAAACCAGGTGACGGAACATGTGGTACAGCGGTGTGCCCGATTGCGCCGCCGCCACTTCCGAGGAAGCCGAGGTGATCATCACCAGACCCAGGCCCAACAAGGCCAGGCAACCGGCAAGCAACGGGAAGTCGAGGTCGATACCTCGCCCGGTGATCAACGGTGATGGGTAGGGCTTGATGATGCCAAAGATCATGAAAGCCCCTCCACCGCGTGGGCGAACAGACGCCCACGCTCTTCAAAGTTCTTGAACATGTCGAGGCTGGCGCAGGCGGGTGACAGCAACACGGCATCACCCGGACGGGCCAGCGTTGCGCATTGCTGGACGGCTTCGTCCAGGGTCTTCACACGGATCAGCGGCACACTGTCGCCCAAGGCCTGGGCCAGCAATTCGGCATCGCGACCCAGCAGCACCACAGCGCGACAATGGGCTGCCACCGGAGCACGCAGGGCGCTGAAATCTGCACCCTTGCCATCACCGCCAGCCACCAGCACCAGCTTGCCGTCGATATCGGCGCCCAGGCCTTCGATAGCGGCCAGGGCTGCACCGACGTTGGTCGCCTTGGAGTCGTCGTACCAGTTCACCCCGTCACGCTCACGCAGCCACTGGCAACGGTGTGCAAGGCCGGTAAAACTGCGCAGGCTGCTCAGCATGGCATCGAACGGCAGGCCAACAGCATGGCCCAGCGCCAGCGCGGCAAGGGCATTGGACTGATTGTGAGCGCCGCGAACCTTCAGCTCACGCACCGGCATCAGGTTCTGGAATTCGAAGGCCAGGTACTTCTCGCCATTCTCCTCACGCAAACCGAACGCCTTGAAATCCGGGGCATTCAAACCGAAGGTCCAGCAGGTCTGGCCATCGGTCAGCAGGGGACGGCTCAGGGCATCCTGGCGGTTGACCACAACCTGACGCGCGCCGCGGAAGATCCGGTGCTTGGCCAGGTGATACGCCGGCAGGCCGCTGTAACGGTCCATGTGGTCTTCACTGATGTTCAGCACGGTCGCCACTTCGGCGTTGAGCTGATCCGTGGTTTCCAGTTGAAAGCTGGAAAGCTCCAGGACATACAGTTCAACGTCATCGCTCAACAGGTCCAGGGCGGGGGTCCCCAGGTTGCCACCCACCGCAACACGCTTGCCGGCTGCCGCAGCCATCTCCCCGACCAGGGTGGTCACCGTGCTTTTGGCATTGGAGCCGCTGATCGCGACAATAGGTGCCTTGGCATTGCGGGCAAACAGTTCGATATCACCCGACAGTTTCACGCCACGGGCAGCCGCCTGTTGCAATGCAGGTGTCGCCAGCGCCAGGCCCGGGCTGACATACAGTTCGTCAGCGCGGCACAGAAAGTCCACATCCAGTTCGCCGCAACGTACTTCCACCTGTGGGTAGTCGCGCCGCAGCGTTGCCAGCTCCGGCGGGTTCTCGCGCGTATCGGCGACCGCAAACGCAACGCCCCGGCTCGCCAGGAAGCGAACCAGGGACATGCCGCTCTTGCCGAGGCCGACAACAATGCGGAAGTGGTCAGAAGCGATCAGGGACACGCGTGTCTACCTCAGTTTCAGGGTGGCAAGGCCAATCAGCACCAGAATCACGGTGATAATCCAGAAACGGACGATCACACGCGGCTCGGGCCAGCCTTTGAGTTCAAAGTGGTGGTGGATAGGCGCCATGCGGAACACACGACGACCGGTCAATTTAAAGGACGCCACCTGGATGACCACCGACAGGGTCTCCATGACGAAAATGCCGCCCATGATGAACAACACGATCTCCTGGCGGACGATCACGGCAATGGTGCCCAGTGCAGCACCCAGTGCCAGCGCGCCGACATCACCCATGAAGACCTGAGCCGGATAGGTGTTGAACCAGAGGAAACCCAGGCCCGCACCGATCAAGGCGCCACAGAACACGATCAGCTCGCCAGAGCCCGGTACATAAGGAATCAGCAGGTATTCAGCAAACTTCACGTTACCCGACAGGTAGCAGAAGATACCCAAGGCGCCGCCAACCATCACCGTGGGCAGAATGGCCAGGCCATCGAGTCCATCGGTCAGGTTGACCGCGTTACTCGAACCGACGATCACGAAATAGGTCAGCACCACGAAGCCAATGCCCAACGGAATGGTGACATCCTTGAGCATCGGTACGATCAGCGTGGTCTCGACGCTGGTCGGTGCCGTCATGTACAGGAAGATCGCAGCGCCCAGGCCGAACACCGATTGCCAGAAATACTTCCAGCGGCTCGGCAGGCCACGCGAATTCTTTTCAATCACCTTGCGGTAGTCGTCAACCCAACCAATGGCGCCAAACAGCAGCGTGACGATCAGCACGACCCACACATAACGGTTGCTCAGGTCAGCCCAAAGCAGCGTACTGATGGCAATGGCCGACAGGATCAAGGCACCACCCATGGTCGGGGTACCGGACTTGGACAAGTGCGATTGCGGGCCGTCATTACGCACCGCCTGACCGATCTGGCGAATCTGCAGCGTGCGGATCATCCAGGGCCCCAGGCACAGGGCCAGCGACAACGCCGTCAGCACACCCAGAATCCCGCGCAGGGTCAGGTACTGAAAGACCGCGAAGCCTTTGTAGAACTGTTGCAGATACTCGGCCAACAGCAGCAGCATTAATGTTTCTCCCCGCTGGAACCGCACAAGGCCGCCACGACGTTTTCCATCGCAGCGCTGCGCGAACCCTTGATCAAAATGGTGGTATTGCCAGCCTGCTCGCCACGAACGGCTTCGATCAGGTCGGCTTGAGTAGCGAAGTGGCGGGCATTGATGCCAAACGCCTTAACAGCGTGAGCCATCATTGGCCCTACGGCATAGAGTGCCGAAACCTTGTCTTTGGCGTAGTCGCCCACCTGCCGGTGCCCTTCCTCGGCCCACTGGCCCAGTTCGCCAATATCCCCGAGCACCAGAACAGTGCGCCCGGAAAAGCCGGCGAGTATATCAACGGCAGCACACATGGAGGTGGGGTTTGCGTTGTAAGTGTCATCGATCACCCGAACGCCATTTGCAGCCATCTGTACCACGGTGCGGCCCTTGACGGGCTGCACGGCATTCAGGCCGGCAACAATACCTTCAAGTGTCAGACCAAAGGCATAGGCGGCAGCGGCGGCAGCCAAGGCATTGCTGACGTTGTGCGTGCCGAGCAGGTTCAACTGCACCCGCGCCGAACCCAGAGGGCTACGCAAGTCGAATGCGGGGCAACCGCGCACATCGCGATCAAGCGCAGTGGCATGGAAATCAGCGGCAGCATTGTTCAGCGCAAAACTGATCACACGGCGATCGCCTGCACGTTGCTTCCAGGTAGCGAACGCCTTGTCATCAAGGTTGAGGATAGCCACGCCATCCTGATCCAGGCCCTCAAGGATTTCACCTTTGGCTTCAACAATCTTTTCCGGACCGCCAAATTCACCGACATGAGCCGTACCGGCATTGTTGATCAAGGCGACATGCGGCCGGGTCAGGCCAACGGTGTAGGCGATTTCGCCGATGCGCGAAGCACCCAGCTCAATAACCGCCGCAGTGTGCTCCGATGCCAACTCCAGCAGCGTCAATGGCGCGCCAAGGTCGTTGTTCAGATTGCCACGGGTGGCCAACACCGGCCCACGGGTGCGCAGGATACTGGCGAGCATCTCTTTAACCGTGGTTTTACCGCTAGAGCCGGTAATCGCCGCGACAGGCTTGTCGAACCGGGCACGGTTCAGCGCACCCAGTTGGCCCAGTGCCAGACGACTGTCGGCCACGATCAGCTGTGGCAAATCAGTACCTGGCACTTCACGCTCGACCAACGCCGCCACAGCCCCCTTGGCTGCAACATCGTTCAGGTAGTCGTGCCCATCGAAACGCGGCCCGGTCAGCGCCACGAACAGCTGCCCCGGGGTAATTGCACGGCTGTCGATACTGACGCCATTGAACGTGGCATCACTGCCATGCACACATGCCTGCAATGCTACGGTCAACTCGCTGAGCGACAGTGGCTTAAGCATGAGTAACCTCCCAGGCGCTCAACGCGCGCTCGGCTTCAACCAGATCGGAGAACGCATGCCGCTGGCCATTGATCTCTTGATAATCTTCGTGCCCTTTGCCGGCCAGGACGACGACATCATCGGCCGCCACACTGGCGATCAGTTGGGCGATGGCTTCACCGCGCCCGGCAACGAATTCGACGGCTGTCACGTCATCGAAGCCTGCACGAATGTCCGCAAAAATCTGTTGCGGATCTTCACTGCGCGGGTTGTCGTCAGTGACCAGCACACGATCAGCCAGACGCTCGGCAACCTGCGCCATCAGCGGTCGTTTGCCGCGATCACGGTCACCACCGCACCCGAACAGGCACAACAACTGCCCCTTGGCGTGCGGGCGCAGAGCTTCAAGTACCTTTTCCAAGGCGTCCGGGGTATGTGCGTAATCGACCACCACCAAAGGCCGCTTGCCGCCACCCAGGCGCTGCATGCGCCCAACCGGCCCATCCAGTTCGGGGGTGACCTTGAGAATTTCATCCAGCGGGTAATCCAGCGCCAGCAATGTGCCGACCGCAGCCAGCATATTGCTCAGATTGAAGCGCCCAAGCAGTCGGCTACGCAGGGTACGTTCGCCCTGAGCCGTCACGATCACGGCGCGCACGCCATCATCATCGAAGTGAGCTTCGCGGCAATAAAGCGAGGCCTCGGCATCGATCAAGCTGTAGCTGATAAGACGCGCATCACTGGATTCGGCAGCGAGGCGGCGACCAAAGTCGTCGTCCAGGTTGACCACCCGGCACCGCAGGTTCGGCCAGGCAAACAGGCGTGCCTTGGCAGCCTCGTAGTCCTGCATGCTGCCGTGGTAATCCAGATGATCACGCGACAAATTGGTCATCACAGCAATATCGAACGCAAGGGCTGCGACCCGGCCTTGATCCAACGCGTGAGAGGACACTTCCATGGCCACCGCACGAGCGCCCTGGTTTTTCAGATCGTTGAGCGTGGCCTGTACCGCAATAGGGTCAGGCGTCGTCAGGCGGCCACTTTGCAAAGCACCATAAAACCCGGTGCCCAAGGTACCGATCAGACCGCAGTGCTGGCCAAGACGGTCCAACGCCTGAGCCACCAACTGAGTCACACTGGTCTTGCCGTTGGTTCCAGTGACACCCACCAGGTCCAGCAGACGGCTGGGCTCGCCATAGAAACGCCCCGCGATGTCCGACAACTGGGCAGCCAGGCCCTTGACCGGAATCAACGGCACATCCGTAAGCGGCAATACGCTGGCGCCGTCAGCCTCATAGGCAACAGCCGCGGCACCGCGCGCCAGCGCATCGGCAATGTGCTCGCGCCCGTCCACACGCGTACCCGGCACCGCCAGGAACAGATCGCCAGGACGCACGTTACGACTGTCGAGCGTCAGCTCGCGAATCAATGGATCGCGCGAGGCTTGGGCGAACAGCTTACTCAATGGCATTGTCATTATCCGCGCCCTCCTTTGGCGGGCGCAGCATTGACCTGCTGCGGTGGAATAGGTGCCGGCAGGTTGTCCGGCGGAACGTTCATCAAACGCAGGGTGCCCGACATGACCTTGCTGAACACCGGCGCAGAAACCAGGCCACCGAAGTAGCCACCTTTGCTCGGCTCGTCGATGACCACCACGATGGCGTAACGCGGATCACTCATGGGCCCGAAGCCGGCGAACAGGGATCGGTAGGCGTTCTCGGTATAACCTTTGGAACCAATGGTGGCCTTACGGGCCGTACCGCTCTTGCCGCCGACGTGATAGAACGGCACCTGCGCACGGAACACCCCACGCGGCGCTTCGATCACTTGCTGCAGCATGCCTTGAATGGTTTCTGCGGTTTCCTTCGGCACTACCTGGGTTTCTTCAGGTGCCTTGTCGGTCTTGAGAATGCTCAACGGCACCATCTTGCCGTCGTTGGCCAATGCCGCATACGCGTGCACCAACTGCAGCGCGGTAACCGACAAACCATAGCCATAGGACAGCGTGGCGGTCTCGGCCTTGCGCCATTCACGGTGGTTCGGCAAGTTACCGACGCGCTCGCCCGGGAACCCCAGGCCGGTGTACTGGCCCAGGCCCAATTGAGCCATGACGCGATAGATCGCCTCACCCCCAATATCGAAGGCGATCTTGCTCATGCCGACGTTACTGGAGTTGATCAGGATGCCCGTCAGATCGAGGATCGGGCCTTCGGTCCTGGAAACGTCACGAATGGTGTAACGGCCCAGCTGCAAGGTACCGGGATACACCTCGACCTTGTCGGTCGGCTTCCAGCGTCCGCTTTGCAGCGCCGCACTCATCGACAATGGCTTGACGGTGGAGCCTGGCTCGAACACATCGATGATGGCCCGGTTACGCATCGCAGCGGGGAACATGCTGCGACGGTTGTTCGGGTTGTAGGTTGGCTGGTTGACCATTGCCAGAACTTCGCCAGTCTTCACGTCCATGATCACCAGGCTACCGGCCTTGGCCTCCTGCTCGGCAATCGCATTGCGCAGCTCGCGGGTAGCCAGGTACTGCAGACGCAGGTCAATTGACAACGCCAAGGTCTTCCCTGCCTTGGCGTTCTTGGTTACCTGGATATCCTTGATAAGTCGGCCACGCCGATCCTTGATCACCTGACGTTTTCCCGGGACCCCGGCCAGCCAGTCATCGTAGGCCAGTTCCACACCTTCCCGGCCGTGATCATCAAGGTCGGTGAAACCAACCATGTGCGCGGTTACGTCACCGGCCGGATAGAAGCGCCTGAACTCCTCGATGCCGTAGACGCCCGGTATTTTCAGGTCGAGCACAACCTGTCCTTGCTCTGGGGTCAGGCCGCGCACCAGATAAATGAACTCTTTGTTGGCCTGCGCCTCAAGACGCTGGCTCAACTGATTGGGGTCCTGCTTGAGGGCAGCCGCCAACACCGGCCAACGGTCCTTGCCCGCCTGCATCTCCTTCGGGTTGGCCCACAGCGTGGTAACCGGCGTACTGACCGCCAGCGGCTCGCCGTTGCGGTCGGTAATCAACCCACGGTGTGCAGGAATGGGAATATGGCGCAGGCTGCGCGCATCGCCTTGCCCCTTGAGAAAGTCACGGTCGACCACCTGCAAATCGACGATTCGCCAGGCAATGGCGCCGACCATCAAGGCCAGCAGCGCAAGCACCACGCGAAACCGCCACGGATAAAGCGCACCCTCAAGCTTCATCATGGCACCACCATCCTTACTTCATCGGCGCCAGGAATACGCATTTTCAACTGTTCGCTAGCCAAACTCTCGATCCGGCTGTGGGCGGTCCAGGTACTTTGTTCAAGAATCAAACGACCCCACTCGGCCTGCGCCTTGTCGCGCTCGTTCAATTCGCCATAGAGGGTGTTAAGCAGTTGACGATTCCAGTGCGCGCTGTAGGACACGGCGATCGCCGAAACGAGCACGCCAATGAACAGCAGCAGCATCAGGAAGCTTCCGCCTGGTAGAGGCTTGGCAAAAAGCTTGCTCACCGCAGCTTCTCCGCAACCCGCATGACCGCGCTACGCGAACGCGGGTTAGCCTTGAGCTCAGCGTCGGAGGCGAACTGCGCCTTGCCGTGCACCTTGATCTTCGGCTCGAAAGGCTTGTGCTGTACAGGCAGGTTGCGTGGCAGGTTATCGGCCTCACCCTTGACCAGTTTGCGCATGAACAGTTTGACGATCCGGTCTTCCAGGGAGTGGAAGCTGATCACCACCAGACGACCGCCGATCTCCAGCATCTCGAGCGCAGCCTCCAGGCCAGCCTCAAGATCGCCCAGCTCGTTATTGACGTGAATGCGCAGCCCCTGGAATGCACGGGTTGCCGGGTTCTTGCCCTTCTCCCATGCCGGATTGGCTACCTTGAGCACTTCGGCGAGGTCTGCGGTACGGGTAAACGGCTGCACCTGACGACGCTCGACCACGGCACGGGCCATCCGCTTGGCGAAACGCTCCTCGCCGTACTCCTTGAATACCCGGGCAATTTCCTCTTCGGGCGCCGTAGCAATGAATTCTGCCGCACTGATACCCCGCGAAGGGTCCATGCGCATATCCAGAGGGCCATCGTTCAAAAAGCTGAAACCGCGCTCGGGGTCATCCAGCTGAGGCGAGGAAACGCCCAGATCAAGCAGCACGCCACTGACCTTGCCGGCCAGGCCGCGCGCGGAAACCTCTGCACCCAGTTCGGCAAAACTGCGCTGCACAATAACAAAGCGGCCGTCTTCGGCCGCCAGCGCTTGCCCGGTTGCAATCGCTTGAGGATCTTTATCGAAGCCGAGCAGTCGCCCTTGCGGCCCCAAATGCCGAAGGATCAAACGGCTGTGACCGCCACGACCGAACGTGCCGTCCAGGTAGCAGCCATCGGCGCGTATGGCGAGAGCCTCGACGGCTTCGTCAAGCAGCACGGTGATGTGGTTAAAGCCGCTATCTATAGTCACAGGATCAAATCACGTAGTTCATCAGGCATGGCGCCCGGTTGTTGAATGGCCGCCAGGTCTGCTGCAGCAACAGCATTCCAGGCATCCTCGTCCCACAATTGGAATTTGTTCAGTTGCCCCACAAGCATCGCGCGCTTGTCGAGCTTGGCGTACTCACGCAAACGCGGAGGCACCAGGAAGCGCCCACTGCCATCAAGCTCCAGATCCACCGCATTGCCGATCAGCAAACGCTGCAGACGGCGGTTCTCTTCACGCAATGACGGCAAGGCACGCAACTTGGCTTCAATAATTTCCCATTCATCAAGCGGGTAGACACACAAACAGGGGTCAACGGCATCAATTGTCACGATCAATTGCCCGGAACTGCGCGAATCAAGCTCGTCACGGTACCGGCTCGGCATTGCGAGACGGCCCTTGGCGTCGAGGTTGATAGCGTTTGCTCCGCGGAACACGGCTGCGCTTCCCTAATTGTTTGTTTTTTGTGCCTGAAAACCCACTTCATGCCACTTTCTGCCACTTGCGCACACTATAGGAATCCGCCCACCACACCGTCAAGGCACCCTTATAGGGAAAACCCTTACAGATCGGAGATTTAGCGCAACATTGGATAATGAAGAGACTTATCGGAGGGATTTTTGACGATAAATTGCGAGCTCACTCAAACGGATGGAGTGCGAACTTAAAGTAGTTTCTCAAGAGTAAGATTTTTTCGGTATTACCAAAGCGAGTCTGCTATCGATTCAAGCAGGGGAGGGAAAAAGGTGGAGAGTCGATCTGTAAGCCGGGTTCTGTCGAGGACAGTCATTCCTCTACGACGGCCATCACTGGACGCCTTTAGCAACCTACCCGGTTCCAACGCGGGCCGCGCCATATGGAACCCTATTTGGTCTTGCTCCGAGTGGGGTTTACCTAGCCACGAACTGTTACCAGACGTGCGGTGCGCTCTTACCGCACCTTTTCACCCTTACCGGTACCGAAGTACTTAGGCGGTTATTTTCTGTGGCACTTTCCGTAGGCTCGCGCCCCCCAGGCATTACCTGGCACTCTGCCCTATGGAGCCCGGACTTTCCTCCCCCCTCTTTTGCAGAACAAAAGAAGGCAGCGACTGTCCAATCGACTCTCCGCCGCGAAGGTTAACGGTTGAAAGGCTCAAGAACAAGCTTAAATAGAAAGAATGGCCAGGTGATATCACTCGCCTTTCTGTTTTTCCAAGGCAACTTGATACAAAACATTCTTGCGTACACCGGTAATTTCCGCAGCCAATGCAGCTGCACGCTTGAGCGGCATTTCTGCAAGCAGCAGATCGAGCACACGCATCGCCTCGGCACTGACGACCTGCTCATCCTCCGGTGCCACCCAACCGGCAACCAGCACCACGCACTCTCCGCGCTGCTGATTACTGTCGGACTCAACAAAGGCACGCAACTCGGCCAGCGGCAACCCCTTGAGCGTCTCGAACGTTTTGGTCAACTCACGCGCCAGAAGTGCCGGGCGCTCAGCGCCAAACACCGACTCCATATCCTGCAGGCACTCGAGGATTCGATGCGGCGCTTCGTAGAAGATCAATGTACGCGGCTCCTCCTTGAGCTGGCTCAGGCGCGCCTTGCGCCCGACAGCCTTGGCCGGCAGAAACCCTTCGAAAATGAAACGATCGGACGGCAAGCCCGCGGCGGACAGCGCCGCAATCAAGGCACACGCGCCAGGGACAGGCACCACCGCAATACCCGCTGCGCGCGCCTGCCGGACCAGGTGATAGCCCGGGTCGGAAATCAACGGCGTACCCGCATCGGAAATCAGCGCAACACTGTCGCCGGCCTGCAAACGGGTAATGAAGCGATTACCCTCGTCACGCTCATTGTGCTCATGACACGCCGCCAAGGGTGTGTTGATCCCGAAGTGCTGCAGCAGCCGCACCGAGTGCCGGGTGTCCTCGGCCGCGATCAGCGCCACACTACTCAGAATCTTCAGGGCGCGCGCACTGATGTCATCCAGATTGCCAATCGGCGTGGCCACTACGTACAACGTACCGGCAGTGGAATTGGAAGCACCTGAAACATCGGTCACAGCACACACCCATCATCGAGATCAAAGGCGCCATTGTAGCCCGATCGCCAGCAACAATGCGTAACCAAGACCTGCCTGGCACGAAGCCGAGCGACCTATAGTGAAGGTTTAGCGCCAGCGAGATCGCACCCAAGCAAGCGCTTGGGTACAATTGCAGGTTAATTTGATCGAGTAACAGGACATTTACATGATCGCTAGCCTGCGGCTGCTCTCAGCCCTCTGTCTCGCTGCCCTGCTGGCAGCCTGCGCCAGTTCGCCCTCATCAAGCCTGGGCGAGTTGCCACGCACTCCAGATGCCAGCATCGAGCAACTGCTCGACCAGGCCGCCACCAGCAAGACACCGGAAAAAGCCGCACTGTTGCGCCTGAGCGCGGCAGACTTGGCTCACACGCAAAAAGACAACGCACGTGCCTCGCAGATTCTTGAGCAGGTGCCGCTGGAATCACTCAAGCCTGCACAACAGGTCTTTGCCAGCACCTTGAGCGCCGAACTGGCGATGGGCCGTAATCAGCCCAAAGCTGCACTCAGCGCCCTGAGCCACCCCAGCCTGGCCCGCCTGAGCGAACTGCCGAAGGAGCAACAGGCTCGTACCTACAGCGTGCGCGCCGCCGCCCTTGAGGCCGACGGCCAAACCCTGGCGGCTGCCCAGGAGCGTGTTCAGTTGGCACCATTGCTCGCGGGCAACGCAGCCAACGCCAACCACGAAGCCATCTGGAGCCTGGTTTCCGCCCTGCCGAGCGAGCAACTGCAGAGCGTCAGCATGGGTAGCGACCCCTTGGCCGGTTGGGCCAGCCTGGCGCTGGCCGTGAAAAACGCAGGCACGCTGGAACAGCAACAGGTCGCCATCGAAACCTGGCGCGGCCAACACAGCGAACACCCTGCTGCCCTGCAACTGCCGCTGCCATTGGTAAAACTCAAGCAACTGGCCAGTCAGCCATTGACCAAAATTGCCCTGCTGCTGCCGCAGGAAGGTCAGTTGGCATCGGTAGCCCGCGCCCTACGTGACGGTTTCATGGCTGCACACCTGCAAGCCCAGCAAGCCGGCCAGCAACCACCTGCAATCCAGGTGTTCGACAGCTCGCGCCTGACATCCCTGGATGACTTCTATCGTCAGGCACAGGCTGCCGGCGTACAACTGGTGATCGGCCCGCTGGAAAAACCACTGGTCAAACAACTGAGCACCCGCAGCCAACTGCCTATCACCACCCTCGCCCTGAACTACAGCGACGTCGGCCAAGGCAACCCACCACAACTGTTCCAGTTCGGCCTGGCCGCCGAAGACGAGGCACGTGAAGTGTCCCGCCGCGCTCATGCCGATGGCATGCGCCGCGCTGCAGCCCTGGTGCCACGCGGCGAATGGGGCGACCGCGTGCTCAAGGCCTTCCGTCAGGACTGGGAAGCCAAAGGCGGCACCCTGATCGCAGCCGAGCATATCGACCAGCCTGTGGCACTCGCCCAGCAAATCGCCGAACTGTTCCAACTGCGCCAAAGCGAAGGCCGCGCGAAGAGCCTGCAGAGCACGGTAGGCGGTAACGTTTCGGCACAGCCGTCACGCCGCCAGGACATCGACTTCATCTTCCTCGCTGCCACCCCGCAGCAGGCCCAGCAAATCAAGCCGACCCTGAACTTCCAGTACGCCGGCGACGTACCCGTGTACGCAACCTCGCACCTGTACAGCGCCTCAGGCGACGTCAACCAGTACAACGACATGAACGGCATTCGCTTCTGCGAAACCCCATGGCTGCTCGATACCGGCAATTCGCTGCGTCAACAGGTCGTTCGCCAATGGCCACAAGCCGGCGGCAGCCTGGGTCGCCTTTATGCCATGGGTATTGATGCGTACAGCCTCGCGCCGCGCCTGAGCCAGCTCAAGGCACTGCCAGACACCCGTATCGAAGGCTTCTCCGGCAGCCTGAGCATGGGCCAGAGCCAGCGCATCGAACGCCAACTGCCCTGGGCGGAGTTCTCCGCCGGCCAGGTCAAACGCTTGCCCGATACACCACGCTAATGCCCGACAGTTCGCGCCAGAAGGCCGGCCAAGCCGCCGAACAGCAGGCCTTGCAGTACCTTCAGGGACAAGGTCTGCACCTGCTGGCGCAGAACTGGCGATGCAAACGCGGCGAGCTTGATCTGGTCATGCTCGACAGCGATACAGTAGTATTCGTCGAAGTTCGTTACCGGCTGCACGCAAGCTTCGGCGGCGCACTCGGCAGTATCGATGCCCGCAAGCAGGAAAAACTGGCGCTGGCCGCCGAACATTTTCTGCAACAGGAAGCACGATGGGCCAGGCACCCTTGCCGATTCGATGTCATTGCCCTGCAAGGTCGCGGCCATGCAGGGCAAGCACTCGAATGGCTGAAAAATGCCTTCGAATGCTAAGCCAGCGCCTGGCAATGCATCGTTTACCCACCGAACTCAATTTGCTCTTTGCTTCACGGGCTGCACAGTCATGTGCCGGGGTATCCGGCTTCCCGACGCGCCCGGCCAGCCGCCCCACTTAAGGTCACACTGATGGACATGCAATCCCGAATTCGCCAGCTTTTCCAGGCCAGCATCAACACCAAGCAACAGGCGATGGACGTCCTTGCACCTCACATCGAGCAAGCCAGCCAGGTGATGGTCAATGCCCTGCTCAATGAGGGCAAGATGCTCGCATGCGGCAACGGTGGGTCGGCCGGCGACGCCCAGCACTTTTCCTCGGAACTGCTGAACCGCTTCGAACGTGAACGCCCAAGCCTGCCAGCGATCGCCCTGACGACCGACAGCTCGACCATCACCTCGATCGCAAACGATTACAGCTACAACGAGGTGTTCTCCAAGCAGATCCGTGCCCTTGGCCAACCCGGCGATGTGCTGCTGGCAATTTCGACCAGCGGCAACTCGGCAAACATTATTCAAGCGATCCAGGCCGCACATGATCGCGAAATGATTGTCGTAGCTCTGACTGGGCGCGACGGGGGCGGTATGGCTTCGTTGTTGCTGCCAGAGGACGTCGAGATTCGTGTCCCGGCAGACGTCACCGCACGCATCCAGGAAGTCCACCTGCTGGCGATCCACTGTCTCTGCGATCTGATCGACAGCCAATTGTTTGGGAGTGAAGAATGACCGCAAAACGCCTGGGCCTGATGGCCCTGACCTTGTGCCTCGGCCTGAATGCCGGTTGCAGCTCGGTAATTAGCGCAAGCCGCGAAGCCCCGATCGAGGATGATCGCGGCACGCGCACACTCGGCAGCAAGATTGACGACTCACTGATCGAAACCAAGGTGGCGGTGAACGTCGCCAAGGCCAGTCCCGACCTGGACAAGAATTCGCACATTGTCGTAAGCAGCTACAACGGTATCGTGCTGCTGGCGGGCCAGACCCCCCGCGCCGACCTCAAGAGCCTCGCCGAACAGGCCGCAAGCCAGGTTCAACGCGTCAAGAAGGTGCATAACGAACTGCAGGTCATCCAGCCCTCTTCGCTGCTCGCCCGCAACAATGACACCTGGCTGACCACCAAGATCAAAACCCAGATGCTGGCCGATGCCAACATACCCGGTTCGCGCATCAAGGTGATCACCGAGAACGGTATCGTCTACCTCCTCGGCCTCATGACCCAGCAAGAGGCCGCACGCGCAACCAGTCTGGTTCAGGGTGTGTCCGGGGTACAGAAGATCGTCAAGCTGTTCGAGTACATCGACTGATCCACAGCC
>NZ_MBPN01000227.1 GCF_001695625.1 Pseudomonas defluvii | reverse complement strand
GCATCCAAGCAGCAAGCGCGTTACGCCGTGGGTCGATGTTTGATGTTATGGAGCAGCAACGATGTTACGCAGCAGGGCAGTCGCCCTAAAACAAAGTTATGTGCTTTCTCTAAAACAAGCCAGATTCACTGAAACTTTCTTCTGGCTGGCCGCATCGGTCGTTTCGAATTAGCCACCTTTAAAATGCCGTTTTGATGCCTTATTTTGGCTAAAACGGGGTGTTTTAAGTTTCTGTTTTTATTGGTTTTGTTTTTGTTGAGAACTTTCAGGTAAATGATAGTCTTCAAATCAAATGTTTTTTGGAGCCACAGCATGGAAAAATCAAAGCAATTATATAATCAAGTGAACTTCTCACATCAGGACTTGCAAGAACATATCTTTAGCAATTGTACTTTTATACATTGTAATTTTAAGCGCTCAAACCTCCGAGATACACAGTTCATTAACTGTACTTTCATAGAGCAGGGGGCATTGGAAGGGTGCGATTTTTCTTATGCTGATCTTCGAGATGCTTCATTTAAAAACTGTCAGCTTTCAATGTCCCATTTTAAGGGGGCAAATTGCTTTGGTATTGAACTGAGAGATTGTGATCTTAAAGGAGCAAATTTTAGTCAAGTTAGTTTTGTAAATCAGGTTTCGAATAAAATGTACTTTTGTTCTGCATACATAACAGGTTGTAACTTATCCTATGCCAATTTTGAGCAGCAGCTTATTGAAAAATGTGACCTGTTCGAAAATAGATGGATTGGTGCAAATCTTCGAGGCGCTTCATTTAAAGAATCAGATTTAAGCCGTGGTGTTTTTTCGGAAGACTGCTGGGAACAGTTTAGAGTACAAGGCTGTGATTTAAGCCATTCAGAGCTTTATGGTTTAGATCCTCGAAAGATTGATCTTACGGGTGTAAAAATATGCTCGTGGCAACAGGAACAGTTACTGGAGCAATTAGGGGTAATCATTGTTCCTGACTAAGCGCAAGATTCGGCTACGCACATAACAAACGCTTTAAGACGGATTCGCAACGTTTGGCGGTTTTAGTTTGAATTGGCTTTTGTATTTACGGTGTAATAATTGAGTGTTGTGGTAGCGTTGCTCACCACTTAAGCGGGCGTTAGAACGTCCAGGCGCAGTTGCGTTTTTAGTACGTGTCCAATCAGTTTTAAATGAGGTGTGAACATGAAAGCAGAAACGGAATCGCGGATTTTTTCGGTGGATGAATATGTCCGTCCGTCTAACGGCGAACCGATTCGTTCGGTTGTTCTGGAAACCAACGACTCCGTCATTGTTGTTTGGCACGCCCACCCTGGGCAGGAAATAGCTGCCCATGTCCATCCTCACGGCCAAGATACTTGGACGGTTATCTCAGGAGAAGCCGAGTACTATCAAGGTGACGGCGTAGCCACTCATATTAAAGCTGGAGATATTGCCATCGCAAAACCTGGGCAAGTACATGGTGCAATGAACTCTGGCCCAGAACCTTTTATATTTGTCTCAGTGGTTGCGCCGGCCAATGCCGGTTTTGCGTTGGCTGAAAAATAAACAGCCACATATGAGTGCCAAGTTACTACGTTCTAACAATCGGCTGCACGGCGACCGGTTTTCCGCTGCTTCGCAGCTACAAACCGGCGCGTGAGCCGGGCGTTATGCAGCCAAATCCCAACAATTAAGGGTCTTAAAATGGTAAAAGATTGGATTCCCATCTCTCATGATAATTACAAGCAGGTGCAAGGACCGTTCTATCATGGAACCAAAGCCAATTTGGCGATTGGTGACTTGCTAACCACAGGGTTCATCTCTCATTTCGAGGACGGTCGTATTCTTAAGCACATCTACTTTTCAGCCTTGATGGAGCCAGCAGTTTGGGGAGCTGAACTTGCTATGTCACTGTCTGGCCTCGAGGGTCGCGGCTACATATACATAGTTGAGCCAACAGGACCGTTCGAAGACGATCCGAATCTTACGAACAAAAAATTTCCCGGTAATCCAACACAGTCCTATAGAACCTGCGAACCCTTGAGAATTGTTGGCGTTGTTGAAGACTGGGAGGGGCATCCTGTTGAATTAATAAGGGGAATGTTGGATTCGTTAGAGGACTTAAAGCGCCGTGGTTTACACGTCATTGAAGACTAGTCCTTTGCATAACAAAGCCATCAAACCGGACGCCAGAGATTCCGCGCCTGTTGCGCATGGCTTCGCCATTTTATGCGCAATAGGCGCGCCACCCTGTCGCCGTTTATGGCGGCGTTAGCCGTATGAACCGGGAATCGGTCCGCATTTATCTGGTCGCTGCCATGGGTGCCAATCGGGTTATTGGCAATGGCCCCGACATCCCCTGGACAATCCCAGGTGAGCAGAAGATTTTTCGCAGGCTCACCGAGGGCAAAGTGGTCGTGATGGGTCGTAAGACATTTGAGTCCATAGGAAAGCCCTTACCAAGCCGCCGCACAGTGGTGCTCTCCCGCCAAGCTGGTTATAGCGCTGCTGGTTGTGCAGTTGTTTCAACGCTGTCGCAGGCTATTGCCATCGCAGCCGAACACGGCAAAGAACTCTACGTAGCCGGCGGAGCCGAGGTATATGCACTGGCACTACCTCATGCCGACGGCGTCTTTCTATCTGAGGTACATCAAACCTTCGAGGGTGACGCCTTCTTCCCTGTGCTCAACGCAGCAGAATTCGAGGTTGTCTCAGCCGAAACCGTTCAAGCCACTATCACGTACACGCACTCCGTCTATGCACGTCGTAACGGCTAACAAGTCCGTCAACGGGACGCCAAACTGCTGCGCAGTTTGGTTCCCTCCGCTGCGCTCCGGCGCCCGTTACGTCCAACGTTAGATGCACTAAGCACATAATTGCTCACAGCCAAACTATCAGGTCAAGTCTGCTTTTATTATTTTTAAGCGTGC
>NZ_MBPN01000226.1 GCF_001695625.1 Pseudomonas defluvii | reverse complement strand
CGCCGGGTTAACCCGGGCCGGCCGTTGTCGTTTCTGTGGGGCTGAGTCAGTGTGCGTGGGCGTGTCGGCGCTGGCGATGAGGCACGCCTGCCGTCATATCCCGGGGTTGCAGGTGAGGGTGATGGTGGCGACGCGTGATGCGCAGTACGCCCCAGAGCATTGCGGCCGCGACGCTCAGCCAAGCGCCGATCAACATGAAAATCGCCAGTGTCAGGCTCATGTGTGCCTCCTTTTGAGCCGGGCAGGCTCTTGCGCTTGCCCCATGCAACAGTCTAGCTGTTGTTACATGGCAAGCCATTGACCTATGGTCTAGCTCCTTGGTCTGCTTTGTTCTAAGCCGTACGCGGGCTATACCGCGAAGCGCTGCCGGCCTATGATCGCAGCCGAGGCCGGGCGCTGCCTGCCGGGCACCAGAACAAGCGAGAGTCCATGCCTGTATTTCCCATCGCATCCCGTCGTCTGTTTGCGGCTGTGGCCGTAACCCTGAGCCTGGCCGGTTGTGCCAGCCCCTTCTCGTCTCAGCTCAATGGCATGGCGCAGCGGGTTGAGTTGAGCGGCGTGCCGTATTTCCGTGGCAATGCGAACCAGAGTGCCTCAATGGCCTTGGCGGCGATATTGTCTCAACAGGGTGTGAGGATCACGCCAGGTTTGCTTGATGGCCCGCTGCATTTGCCGCAAGACGTCGATAAGCTGCCGGAGTCAATACCGGCTGTAGCGCGTGAGTACGGGATGATGGTTTACCCACTGGACCGTCAGTTGCCAGCGCTGCTAACGCAGGTTGCTGCAGGTAATCCGGTATTGCTGCGTTACAGTGAGGGGACAGCGCTGTGGGGCGAGCCGCGGTATGCCTTGCTGGTCGGTTACGACCGCTACAAGGAACGCGTGCTGCTGCGTTCGGGCAATAATCGGCGCTTGCTGATGGGCTTCGACAGCTTCAATGCTGCCTGGCAGAAGGAGGGCGCCTGGGCTGTGCTGGTACAGCAACCTGGGCAGTTGCCGGCGCAGGTAGACCGGCAGCGCTGGCTCAAGGCAGCCAATGATCTGGCCCAGGCAGGCCAGGAACAGGCTGCCCGCCAAGCCGTCAAGGCCATTGGCCCGTGACGGCTTGAGCGGTAGGCGTTAAACGCCGAGGCGGTCGCGCAGGCTGTAGTACCAGGCACCGATGGCGCTGAACGGTACACGCAGCAATTGCCCGCCTGGGAACGGATAGTGCGGCAGCTCGGCAAACGCATCAAAGCGTTCTGCCTGGCCGCGCAGCGCTTCGGCCAGCACCTTGCCTGCCAGATGGGTGTAGGTCACACCGTGACCACTGCAGCCCTGCGAATAGTAGATGTTGTCGCCAAGACGGCCGACCTGAGGCAGGCGCGACAGGGTCAGCAGGAAGTTGCCGGTCCAGGCGTAGTCGATCTTCACGTCCTTGAGCTGCGGGAAAGCCTTGAGCATTTTCGGGCGAATGATCGCTTCGATATTGGCCGGGTCGCGTGCGCCGTACACCACGCCACCGCCGAAGATCAGACGCTTGTCAGAGGTCAGGCGGTAGTAGTCGAGCAGGTAGTTGCAGTCTTCAACGCAGTAGTCCTGTGGCAGCAGCGAATGTGCCAGGTCGGCATCCAGCGGCTCGGTGGTGATCACCTGGGTGCCGCATGGCATCGATTTGGCAGCCAGCTCCGGCACCAGGTTACCCAGGTAGGCATTGCCGGCGACAATCACGAACTTGGTGCGGACTTTACCCTGAGGGGTGTGTACCACGGGGTTGGCACCGCGTTCGATGCGCACGGCAGGCGACTGTTCATAGATCTTGCCGCCGAGGGATTCAACCGCTGCAGCTTCGCCCAGCGCCAGGTTCAGCGGATGGATGTGCCCGCCGCTCATGTCGAGCATGCCGCCGATGTAGCTGTCGCAACCGACGACTTCACGGATGCGGCGCTGGTCCATCAGTTCCAGCTGATTATGGCCAAAACGTTCCCACAGGCGTTTCTGTGATTCCAGGTGGCCCATTTGCTTGGAGGTCAGGGCGGCGAAAACGCCACCGTCTTTCAGATCGCACTGAATGTTGTATTTGGCGACGCGCTCACGAATGATCCGACCGCCTTCAAACGCCATCTGCCCGAGCAGTTGTGCCTGTTTGGGGCCGACAGTGCGTTCAATGACGTCGATGTCGCGGCTGTAGCTGTTGACGATTTGCCCGCCGTTGCGGCCAGAGGCACCGTAGCCGACTTTGGCAGCTTCCAGGACGGCAACCTTGAAACCGTTTTCAAGCAGGAACAGTGCGCTGGACAGACCGGTGTAGCCGGCGCCGATCACGCAGACATCGACATCAATTTCTTCCTGCAAAGCTGGGCGCTGCGGAACAGGATTGGCCGATGCGGCGTAGTAGGACTGAGGGTAGGGGGTGTGCGCCATGGGGGTGGACCTCTGTTTTATATTTTTTACGTATGAGCTGATCCTATCAACAATAATTAACACCCGCTAGCGGGGTGTTTAAAATTCTGAAAACGACCAACCCACAAATATTTTTAATATTCAGTGAGTTAGCGCGAAAAAAAGAGTTGACACCATTCGTCAATTCCGTAGAATGCCGCCTCACAGCAGGCACATAGCTCAGTTGGTTAGAGCACCACCTTGACATGGTGGGGGTCGTTGGTTCGAGTCCAATTGTGCCTACCAAATCAGACCGCTCCTGTTGGCGGCAGCAAAAAAGGCGATCCGAAAGGGTCGCCTTTTTTGTTTGGGGCGATTTTTTGCGTGTTCAGGGCATGCAGCAAAAGTTTGATTTATTTGCATATTTCTATTTACGGGTTGTAAAAACCTGAGTAGAATGCGCACCACAGCAGGCACATAGCTCAGTTGGTTAGAGCACCACCTTGACATGGTGGGGGTCGTTGGTTCGAGTCCAATTGTGC
>NZ_MBPN01000225.1 GCF_001695625.1 Pseudomonas defluvii | reverse complement strand
CAATACTCAAACCAACCTGCAGCACCGAGGCATTACCTCGGGTTTTGATTTCCTTGAGCGCAGTGCCGGTTTCGGGATCGCTCAGCATTTGATTCCTTACACCGAGTCCGACAGTTATGCCCGGGTATTTGTCATCGGCTTGCTCAACACGCTGCTGGTGACCTTCATCGGCATCATCCTGGCGACCGTGCTGGGTTTCATCGTCGGTGTGGCCCGGTTATCGCCGAACTGGATGATCAGCAAGCTGGCCACGGTGTATGTCGAGACTTTTCGTAACATTCCGCCGCTGCTGCAGATCCTGTTCTGGTACTTCGCGGTATTTTTGACCCTGCCGGGGCCGCGCGGCAGCATCAATTTTGGCGATACGTTCTTTTTCAGCAACCGTGGCTTGAACATGCCGGGTGCTTCGCTGGCGGAGGGCTTCTGGCCGTTCGTCGGCAGTCTCGTGGTAGCCGTGATTGCCATCGTGCTCATGGTCCGTGCGGCCAACAAACGCTTTGAGGAAACCGGCGAGCCGTTCCATAAGTTCTGGGTAGGCCTGGCGCTGTTTCTGGCCATTCCTGGGCTGTGTACGTTGCTGATAGGCACCCCACTGCACTGGGAAGTTCCGCAGCTCAAGGGCTTCAACTTTGTGGGCGGCTGGGTACTGATTCCTGAACTGCTGGCACTGACCCTGGCATTGACGATCTATACGGCAGCGTTTATTGCAGAGATCGTTCGTTCCGGGATTCGCTCGGTCAGCCATGGCCAGACCGAGGCTGCGCGCTCGTTGGGCCTGCGTGAAGGGCCAACCCTGCGCAAGGTCATCATTCCCCAGGCGCTGCGAGTGATCATTCCACCCTTGACCAGCCAATACCTGAACCTGGCGAAGAATTCCTCGCTGGCGGCGGGTATCGGCTATCCGGAAATGGTTTCGCTGTTCGCTGGAACCGTGCTCAACCAGACCGGCCAGGCTATCGAAGTGATCGCCATCACCATGAGTGTCTACCTGGCCATCAGCATCAGCATTTCCCTGCTGATGAACTGGTACAACAAGCGCATTGCGCTGATCGAGCGGTGAGGATACGCGCATGAGTACCCATGTTTTCAAACCTGATATGCCGCCGCCGGTGAAAGCCGTCGGTGCCCTCGCATGGATGCGCAACAACCTGTTCTCCAGCTGGCTCAACACCCTGTTGACGTTGTTTGCAGTGTATTTGGTCTGGCTGATCGTACCGCCCCTGTTGCAGTGGGCATTCATCGATGCCAACTGGGTGGGAACCACTCAGGCCGACTGCACCAAGGAGGGCGCTTGTTGGGTGTTTATCCAGCAGCGCTTCGGGCAGTTCATGTACGGCTACTACCCCAGTGAACTGCGCTGGCGGGTCGACCTGACGGTGTGGCTGGCCGTGATCGGCGCAGCACCCCTGTTCATCGCCCGCGTCCCGCACAAGGTTGTCTACGGCCTGGCGTTTCTGGTGCTCTACCCCATCCTGGCCTACACCCTGCTGCACGGTGGGTACCTGGGGCTGGTTGCGGTGGCCACCAGCCAATGGGGTGGCTTGATGCTGACCCTGGTGATTGCCACGGTCGGTATCGTCGGCGCGTTGCCGCTGGGCATTCTGCTGGCACTGGGACGGCGCTCGAGAATGCCTGCAGTGCGCGTGGTGTGCGTCACGTTCATCGAGTTCTGGCGTGGTGTGCCGTTGATCACGGTGCTGTTCATGTCGTCGGTAATGCTGCCGCTGTTCCTGCCTGAAGGCATGAGCTTCGACAAGCTGCTGCGAGCGATGATCGGGGTGATCCTGTTCCAGTCGGCCTACATCGCCGAGGTGGTGCGCGGTGGCTTGCAGGCCATTCCCAAAGGCCAATACGAGGCGGCTGCCGCGATGGGCCTGGGTTACTGGCGGGCGATGGGCCTGGTGATCCTGCCGCAAGCCCTGAAGCTGGTGATTCCCGGCATCGTCAACACCTTCATTGCCCTGTTCAAGGACACCAGCCTGGTCATCATCATTGGCCTGTTCGACCTGCTCAACAGTGTCAAGCAGGCAGCAGCCGACCCCAAATGGCTGGGTATGGCGACTGAAGGCTACGTCTTCGCCGCCCTGGTGTTCTGGATTTTCTGTTTCGGTATGTCCCGCTACTCCATGCATCTGGAGCGTAAGCTGGACACAGGCCACAAGCGTTAGGAGTGTTCCCATGAGTGAAGCGATCAAACAGCCTGTGAGCCCTGAAGGCATTATTCAGATGCAGGGCGTGAACAAGTGGTACGGCCAGTTCCACGTGCTCAAGGACATCAACCTCAATGTGCGCCAGGGGGAGCGTATCGTCCTGTGCGGGCCTTCGGGCTCGGGCAAGTCGACGACCATCCGCTGCCTCAACCGTCTTGAAGAGCACCAGCAAGGCCGCATCGTGGTCGATGGCGTCGAGTTGACCAACGACCTCAAGCAGATCGAGGCGATTCGCCGTGAAGTGGGCATGGTGTTCCAGCACTTCAACCTGTTTCCGCACCTGACCATTTTGCAGAACTGCACCCTGGCACCGATGTGGGTACGCAAGATGCCCAAGCGCAAGGCCGAGGAAATCGCCATGCACTATCTGGAGCGGGTGCGGATTCCCGAGCAAGCCAACAAGTATCCGGGGCAGTTGTCCGGTGGTCAGCAGCAGCGGGTAGCGATTGCCCGGGCGTTGTGCATGAAGCCAAAGATCATGTTGTTCGATGAGCCGACCTCGGCGCTCGACCCGGAGATGGTCAAGGAAGTGCTCGACACCATGATCGGCCTGGCCGAAGACGGCATGACCATGCTCTGTGTGACCCATGAAATGGGCTTTGCCCGGACCGTGGCGAACCGGGTGATCTTCATGGACAAAGGTGAGATCGTTGAGCAGGCGCCGCCGAACGACTTCTTCGACCGGCCTCAGAACGAGCGAACCAAGCTGTTCTTGAGTCAGATCCTGCACTA
>NZ_MBPN01000224.1 GCF_001695625.1 Pseudomonas defluvii | reverse complement strand
GTGATGAAAAATATCCCGTGCAACACATCAAACACATCACCTTTACGCAAGCTGGTGACGATTGAGCCTATTTGCGTCTTTTCATACGGTATTTCCCCAACCCGACTATCAGGAACTGCCTGCGGTCCAATCTCCATGTAACTGCGCATGCACTCCCACAAGGCCATTGCCGTGGTACCGCCGCCACAGTTGAAACCCAAGCTGAAGTGCTGGTTGCCTTCCTGTGCATTTGGATCGGGGTTGTCAAAGCCGATGAATAACAGCCCCATTTCCATTCGGCCTCCTTGGCTGACGGTCGAATGCTGGACGGCTGCTGCGGTCACCGATTCCCACGGCACAATCCAGTACTCGCCGTCTTCGCGAGGGACGCAGACTTCACGGCGTTGGCGATTGAAGCGCAACGGCAAGGGGACTGGGCGGAACAGGCCGTGGATCATGATCAGTGCAGGAATGCCCGTAATGATGACTCCCCCCCCAAAGAGCTATCGAGCTCACCTCTGGTGCTATATCCCGAAAACCATAGGCGAAGCCCAAAAACATCATCACAAGTGGCCACAACACCATCACCCCCGCCCCTATGCTGTAGCTCCCAATATCCAGAAACACCTCATTCTTGCGCCAGATGGTGTTGAGCACATCCGCCGGCTGTTCACCGGTCGGGATCGGCAGGGGTGCCAGGTAATCACGTTGTGAGAACAGGCGTTTTTGGGTTGTACCGGCTGCGGGTCTACTCATCATTTCCCCGGCTCAAGGCAGGCGCCAACTTCGCCGCCAGCTCCGCCTCACGCTCAGCAATGGCTGATTCCAGCTCAGGTGAGCGCTTGGCCCACTGTTCGGGCGGCAAGGGTTTTGACCAATCGCTGATTTCGGGGTACGGCAGGTCGGGGGGTGGTGAGAGCTTCCAGCGTTCCAACACATCAATCAGCAGTGTGTTGAAAATAAACAGGCCGAAAAAACCTTCCCACAGCAACGTCAAAAACCAGCCCTTGCGCTGTGCGGCCTCAAAACAGTCGTCGATGTATGTTGCCAGGATGCCCTTGGGGCGATGAAACCGAGCGGTACGGTCAACAACGGCGTGCGGCCCGACTTCCATATAACTGCGCATGCACTCCCACAAGGCCATTGCCGTGGTACCGCCGCCACAGTTGAAACCCAGGCTAAAGTGCTGGTTGCCTTCCTGTGCATCGGGATCGGGGTTATCAAAGCCGATGAATAACAACCCCATTTCCATTCGGCCCCCTTGGCTGACGGTCGAATGCTGCACGGCTGCTGCGGTCACCGATTCCCACGGCACAATCCAGTACTCACCGTCTTCGCGAGGGACGCAGACCTCGCGACGCTGGCGATTGAAACGCAACGGCAAGGGGACTGGGCGGAACAGGCTTTGGATCAAAACAAATGATGGAACACCAACGATGAGTCCTGCTCCGATAGCGAAGATGTACCAGAGGTCATCATCCCAAGAGTAATACCCCATAATCAGAAACATCATCACAAGCGGCCACAACACCATCACCCCCGCCCCTATGCTGTAGCTCCCAATATCGAGAAACACCTCATTCTTGCGCCAGATGGTGTTGAGCACATCCGCCGGTGGTTCACCCGTCGGGATCGGCAGGGGCGCCAAGTAGTCACGTTGTGAGAACAAGCGTTTTTGGGTTGTACCTGCTGCCGGTCTACTCATTCTCGCCACGTCGGCTGCAGGTAGCGCGAACATTGCTGCTGGTCACTCAACAGGTAATGCCGGGCCTGGTCCAAACCGGGAGTGGGGTCGTCACGCAGGGTGATGAGCCCATCGTCTTGCGTGATGGTGAAGGCCACACCCCTCTCGCCGCCAACAAAGGCGCCGTCGCCGAGCAGTGCGGTCAGTGGCGTTCGGTAGTACACGCGCAATGAAACGCTAGCGGGCGGAAAGCTGAGGCTGCTGGACATGGAGAAGTCTCCCCGCAAACGCAGGCCTTGCCCCTCCCGGAGGGGGATCCAGGTGCATTGGCTTTTCTCCAGCCAGTATTTGCCTACCTCGGACCATAAGCGCGGCGGTTTAGCGGTGCTGTATGGGTTTCTCTTCAGTTGCTCGTGCCAGGTATCGCGATCGATTGGGTCGCCGATCATGGCCAGCGCCAGGTAGGTGCTGTGGGGTTCCGCCCCCGGCAGGTCAAGGGTCAGGCGCTTGATCACCGAAATGTTGCGGATACCGCTGGCATCCCCGGAATACACCGTGGTGTTGAGCACTTCAACACTGACCTTCGGCGCGTACAGGATGCGGTACAGCTGGGCGAGCTCCTGCTGCTGCACCTCGGGCGAAACAGGCCCTTGGTCGCGCGCCCGCCGTTTGGACCAGCAGCAGTTGGCGAGAAAAGTCTGCAAGGGCTTTTGCTGGAAAAACCAGGCGATCAGGTACAGCACGCCCAGCCCGGCGATCAGAATCGTGATAGGCCCCATCCAAAGCAGATAGCCCGCAATGGCGGCGTCAACGGTGGTAATGCCGAAAATGGCCCGCGCAGTGTAAGCAACACCCAGCAGAGCCTGCGCGCCAAAGGCCGCCACTTGAGCGCCGACAACGGAGTGACGCATATCAAGCCATGGATCTACAGAACCGTGAGCATGTTCTAGTTGCGCTTGCAGTGAGCTGAGCTCCTTAAATGCTGCATAAAATGACAACCCACCAATAACACCACCAAATAGCGTCAGCGTCGGCGCAGCTGATAAGCGCAGGTTGAACTCCTTAACCCCCAACCCCTTCCGAATCTGCATATCCACCACCGCCGTCAACGCCGCCCCGGCGTACAGCGTCGCGGAAATCGTGTCGTTGATGCGCTGCTTGTCCATCCCCTCCAGCGCACTGGCCTGGATCAGATGGCTATTGGCATTCCAGCTGTTGAGCAGGAGCACCATCAGGGCGATCAAGCCGCCGCTGTTTTGCACCACCTTGCTGTTGAAGATGCCCGCCGGTTGCCCCAGGC
>NZ_MBPN01000223.1 GCF_001695625.1 Pseudomonas defluvii | reverse complement strand
CCTGCGATACAGGCGCCGCGTATTGGCTGACACCCCGCTGATGCCATCGTAGGCAAGCCTACTCCTACAGGGGGCTATTTTTGCAGGCAACAAAAAGCCCCGCGAGCGGGGCTTTTTGTTCAGCGCGGTGCTTAGCCTTTGTAGGCGGCAACGGCCTTGGTGATTTCGGCGCGGGCGGCGTCTGCGTTGCCCCAACCGTCGATCTTCACCCATTTGCCTTTTTCGAGATCCTTGTAGTTCTCGAAGAAGTGCTTGATCTGCTCCAGCAGCAGGGCTGGCAGGTCGGTGTACTCTTTGACGTCGACGTACAGTTGCGACAGTTTGTCGTGCGGTACGGCGATGACTTTGGCGTCGCCGCCGCCGTCGTCAGTCATGTTCAGGATGCCGACCGGACGGGCGCGGATGACCGAACCTGGAGCCACTGGGTACGGGGTTACAACCAGCACGTCCAGCGGATCACCGTCATCAGCCAGGGTGTTCGGGATGAAACCGTAGTTGGCCGGGTAGAACATTGGGGTGGCCATGAAACGGTCGACGAACAGGCAATCGCTGTCCTTGTCGATTTCATATTTGATCGGCGCGTGATTGGCTGGAATCTCGATGGCGACGTAGATGTCGTTCGGCAGGTCTTTGCCAGCCGGAATCTTGCTGTAGCTCATTGGGCATTGCCCCCATGTTTGGCCAAAAATTGGTCGCGATTATAGGCACATTCCCACGCGCTTGCCACGCCCACCCGGATGCTTGGCATGCTCAGTCCTTGGCGTGGCGATAGTGGGGATGATGGCTGTGTAGTTGCTGTAGACGCAGCAGCGGGTCCTGGCGGTAGAACGCGCGCAGTTGCTGGTAGACCTTGGGGTAGGTTCGGGCCAGCAGGTCGGGGGCGCTGAAGAAATATTCGCTGGTGACCGCGAAGAATTCCGCCGGGCTTTCTGCGGCATAGGGGTCGATGGCGGTTTCGGCATCCGGGTGGCGGTCAAGTTGACGATTGAGGTCGTCATAGGCGTGTTGCATGGCTGACGCCCAATCGCTGACGCGCATGTCGCTGTGCAGCGGTGGCAGGCCGTTGGCATCACCGTTGAGCATGTCGAGTTTGTGCGCCAACTCATGGATGACCAGGTTATAGCCTTCCCAGCCACCACTGGCCAGAACGCCCGGCCAGGCCAGGATTACCGGGCCCTGCAACCACGCTTCGCCACTGTGCTCACCATCCCACTCATGTTCCACGCCACTGGCGTCGCGGTGACGCTGTGGGCTGATGAAGTCGTCGGGGTAGAGGATGATTTCATGGAAGCCCTGGTACCAGTTCAGTTCACCCAGGTGCAGTAGGGGCAACTGCGCTTGAGCCGCCAGGTACAGGCGCTGTTCGGCATCCAGTTCGACGCCGGGCAGTGCGGTGAGGTGTTTTTCGCGCAAGAACAGCACGCAGGCGTCGCGCAGCCAGTGATCTTCTGCCTCGCTCAGACCGTCGAGCAGCGGCAGGCGCTCACGGATGCGCTGCCACAGCTGCGCATCGAGTGGGTACCGGGCCAATGTACGGCGGCGTCGCCAGGCGCTCAGGGACCACATGAGCGGGGCTTAGTTGGCCTTGGCGGCGTTGCGGTTGATGCGGTTGCGCACCAGGCTGATGATCATCGGCAGCATCGACACCAGAATGATCGCGACGATCATCAGCGACAGGTTTTTCTTGATGAACGGCACATTACCAAAGAAGTAGCCGAGGGTGACCAGGCCACCTACCCACAGGACGGAACCGGCGACGCTGAACGCCAGAAAACGGCTATAGGTCATTTTGGCGATACCGGCGACGAACGGTGCGAAGGTCCGCAGGATCGGCAGAAAGCGCGCCAAGGTGACGGTCTTGCCACCGTGGCGGTCGTAGAAATCGTGGGTTTGTTGCAGGTAATCGCGGCGGAAGATCTTCGAGTTGGGGTTGCGGAACAGTCGTTCGCCAGCGGTTCTGCCAATCACATAGTTGGTGCTGTCGCCCAGGATTGCTGCAGCCATCAGCAGGCCGCCAAGCAGCAATGGGTCCATGCCGCCGCCAGCGGCGACTGCGCCTGCGATGAACAGCAGCGAGTCGCCTGGCAGGAAGGGCGTCACCACAAGGCCTGTCTCGCAGAAGATCACCATGAACAGAATGGCGTAGATCCAGGGGCCGTAGTTGTTGACTAGTAAATCGAGGTAGGTATCAAGATGCAGGATAATGTCCAGCGGGTTGAAATCCATGTACGGCACCTGTGGTGAAAGCCCGTGCTGGCGGGCCTGCGATGACTGGCAGTGGGGTGTTTCGCGCGCGACACAGCGGCGTGCGAAAGCCTCCACTCAACGTGTGGTGCCGTATTATACGGCCGCAAACGGATTATTCCTGTGCTGTTTGTAGCGGAGGGTTTTGCTGGTGCATACCGGGCAGGCTCAAGGCCCGCCCGGCTGCCAGGTCAGTCCGACTGGATGGGGAGGATGTAGCTCTTGAACTCGGTGTCCTCACGAAAGCCGATGGACTCGTAGACTTTCATGGCCACGTCGTTGTTGGTGCTGGTGGAAACCCGCATGCGCACGGCATTGGTCTCCTTGGCCATCTTTTTCGCGGCGCGCATCAGGTGGTCGGCCACCAGTTGGCGGCGCGAGTCTTCGGCCACATAGATATCGTTGAGGATCCAGACGCGCTTGAGCGACAGCGAGGAAAAACTCGGATACAGCTGGCAGAAACCAAGCAGTTTGCTGTCGTCATCGTTGGCCAGTGCCAGGTAAATCACCGACTCACCACGCTTCAGGCGTTTTTCGAGAAATTTGCGTGAGGATTCGGGGTAAGGCGGTTGGCCGTAGAACTCGCGGTATTTGACGAAAAGCGGAGCAATCAGATCCAGATGCTCAAGGGTTGCTTTGATGATTCGCATAAGCAGTCCTCAGGTTCCTTTGGGGGTGGCGGCGAATCGCAGGGCAGCCGTAGCCCCGATGCTGCCTAAAGCGGAAAAAAAGCGCAATTGGCAAAAATGGACCCGAATC
>NZ_MBPN01000222.1 GCF_001695625.1 Pseudomonas defluvii | reverse complement strand
TGTAGCTGAAGGTGGTTCCGATCGCACCCCAGGTTCCCAGCGTGTAGCTGAAGGTGGTTCCGATCGCACCCCAGGTTTCCAGCGTGTAGCTGAAGGTGGTTCCGATCGACTGAATGTACAAGCTAAGCGGTCGTAGGCTCGTTCCACTAAATTTAGGCCCGGCTTTGCCGGGTCTTTTGTAGTTCCAAATCAGTAGGGATCGATACAGGAGTCGCGACAGGGTAGAGCTAGAGGGCACCAGCAATTCCACCGCAGATGACGTCGCCTTGGAACGTCCTCTCGCTCCCGAAACGATGGAAGCACTGAAGCAGGAATAGCCTACTCGAAACCCACGTTCCTAATCGCAGGCTGGGGGTTCAGGCGAATTGACCACCGTGCAAATAGCCGCCTGCATTGACTCCATATAGACCGCCGTTTCCCGATAGATTTGGCTGAAGATTGGGCCTAGGTCGCTTTGGAGCTTTGCGACCGACGCAAATTGAGTCTTGTTGGTGTCATTCGGCAAAGAGACTGAGATTGGCCTCATTGCGTCAGCAATACGTCCCATCCGTTGATCGAGCGAAGGGTGCGTCGCTGACTGTAGAGGGTGATAAATTGTTCCAGACTTCCCGGTCATAACTTCACAAACGAACTTGCGGGCTTTCGCTTCGACAGTAGCCTCAGGCGTAGGGAACTCCGTTGGCACAAAGGTCTCATGCACCACTGGGCGACTAATGAATTCCTGCGCCAGCGAGGATTGCTGCCATGCGTTGGCTGCCAGAACGAGCTGATCAACATTCCACAGAAGCGAGCCACGATGCGAGAAGAGCGGCTCCCGATACGGCGGCTCTGGCAGCAGTAGCTTCATTACGTCTAGGGCATAGGCATCAGCATCCTCCTCCCTTTTGGTTGAGACCGGGTCGCATGAGTCTTGCAGTGCTTGAAGCTTGGCTTCGCGATCTTGAGCTAGTTCGAGTTGAGCGACTCGACCTTCGTACTCGCCAGCCTGCCGTTGATAGACATGGCCAAGCTCATGAGCGAGCACATACAGCAGCGCCGGATTGGCTCGACCCAGTTTTTCACCGATATCTCCAAACAGCGCCACCGCACTTGAAGAGCAACGAAGCTCTAGTCTCTCAGCAGCAACAATCAGACAGCCGCCACGTACGCTCAGCTCGTCTAAGGGGGCATCCTTCGTGACTGCTTGAGTAGCACAGCCATAAGCGTCAATTCCATCTGAATTGGCATTGGTAACGATATAGGCAGTTAGAGTACGTCCCTCAATTAACGCTGCCCGCGGGTTCACGACGACAGTATCGAAAGGCAGTGCCTTTCCGAGCTCCCGGTAGGCCTGGGCAGCTCGGTTAATGGTCTGTTCAACCAATGCGGCCGAAGAACTGTCCAACCGACAACCTGGAATCATCTGCGCGTTGGCTGAGAGAGAGCAAAGCAGTCCGCAGGCAACGAGCACCTTCCAACTCACGCCCATATTCAGTGCGTCTCGCCGATGCTACGACGGTCTACAAACGTCTCGAACGCTACATGCTTGCCATTGAGTTGCTTCAAAAGCGGCCACCTGTTGAAGGCGTCCTCCATAAGCCCCAACGAAGCCTCCCTGGCCAAAAACACCGCCACCTTGTACTGGTTGATATTTTGAAGGTTAGGAAGTTTCTTCGCCCCGCTTTTAGTGGTAGCGGTGTCCTTCGCCAGATCGCCATGCGACGTTGTGTCAGCTGGACACAGCTGCGGCACACCCCAGAAAACGTATCCAGAGTAGAGACCTTCCTTGCGAAGCTCTTTAATACGATCACGCCCCTTAGGCTTCCACGGAGCGATGACTTCAATGTCCGTAACCTTTCGGGCTTTCGGCGCCCGCATTTCGACATAATTGGTGTGCGCATAGAAGTCTTGCACAGCATGCAGGGCTTGTCCTATGGAAAAGAACGCACTGGCAGCAGCATCCTTCATTTTTGCCAGATCACCCACGTCTTTGGCCTTCTGCGCTCTTTCGACGTAGCTGCTTGCCTCATCTAGTAAGCTCGTTACGTAAGTAGTCGCCGAATCAAAGTCGCAGTTGTCAAAATGTGCCTTGGATTCAAACTGGTGGATGATGTCCTGCTGGTAGAGGGCTTTGCGTAGCTCGGCGAGGTAAGGATTGTTCGCCAAGCCCTCGAGCACCTGCTTATGGGTGCTTGTATCGAATGGCTGGTCGCAGCCGATGCATGAAACTGGAGGGTTCGCCTGTTCAAGAGATGGCACTGTGTCGGGTGGGGGCTCTGGCCTTTCTTTCGTTCCCTCTGCCGCGTGTGCCAGTTGCCAACACACCAAAAAGGCCGCAACAACCAATGCAGTATGACTCACCATGCCTACTCTCCTTGTCACCTGTGCCGAGATTAGAGCGACCGCACCATGCACATCGAGAAATTGACACTAAAAAACCAGAATGGCTCACGCACACTGCTCTCTTTCTACACCCGAAAAAGCTTATCTCACGCTATCGTGTTTGTCGCAGGGATCAGCATGCTTGGTAATTCGATACTGTTGGTAGCTGCAGATCATGATCCAGTGGCCCTTCGCGGGTTGCAGCACACCAACGCTGAGCGGCCGCTTCTCGAATCTGCGATTAAGTCTGCAAACCTGATGACCAAGGCTAATGGTCCAACACTCACTCCTTCCTGGACGTGGAATGAAGGCGATGCCCAGTCAGTACCCGTTTACCTGGTGAAGTCGCCTGCTGGAGCTATCTCAACGCCAGCGGTGGTCCCGCGAGACTGCACGTGCGTTTTCGTAAACCTACCAGCATTCGAGGCATGGCTGAACGCCCACTCCAAAGGTTCGGGGCGCATGACGCTTGAATCAAAGCATCTGCTGACGTTTATGCTGCTTCATGAAGTCGGCCACCTGAGCAAAAATACTACAGGTGCCGAGTTCTCTAATGGCAGTCTTTCGCAGTTGAACACCGAGCCGGCTCTTGCTAAAGCTAGGGAAGAAGCAGCAGATGAGTTCGCGGCTGAGTATAGTGGATCCACCTTTTGAGACAGTGACTACGGGGTAGTTTAAGCTGTCGTCCTCGAAAGGATGACAGCAAATGG
>NZ_MBPN01000221.1 GCF_001695625.1 Pseudomonas defluvii | reverse complement strand
GGCATCAGCCTGGCGCCGTTCGCCGACGCTCGCCGGCTGATCGAAACGCCCAGCAACGTGCAGACGCTTGATGCCGATGCACTGGATGAAGAATTGCCAGCCGATTCCTCGGTCATGGAGGAGGACGAGCAGCGCGACGTGCTGGGTGAACTGGAGATCACGGCACGGCTGATGATCACAGGCGGCGAGGACAAGGAAGAAGCCCGGATGACGCGGGCCGATCGCTCGCTGATCCGCCAGTGCATCCTCGATGCCGCCGAACACTGCGTGGCCGAGAAACGCACGGTGCTCACGCGCGACGTGCGCAACGCGCTGCGCACGCGCGGCCAGGACCCGACGCTGCCCGAGATGCGGCGCGTGCGGCTGCTGGAGATGGCGGACGCGATGGACATGTTCTGCCAAGGCACGGACGGCGAGATGTTCGATCGCGATGGCACGCCGTGGCCCGAGGCCGACATCACGCTGGTGGATCTCGCGACCTATGCCCGGGAGGGCTACAACGCGCAGCTCTCCATCGCCTACATCAGCCTGATCAGCACGGTGAACAACATCGCCGAGCGCGACCAGTACCTGGGCCGTCCGATCATCAATGTGACCGACGAAGGCCACATCATCACGAAGAACCCGCTGCTCGCGCCCTACGTTGTAAAAATTACAAAAATGTGGCGCAAGCTAGGGGCCTGGTTCTGGCTGGCTACACAAAATATCGACGATCTGCCGCGTGCCGCGGAGCCCATGCTCAACATGATTGAGTGGTGGATCTGCCTGTCGATGCCGCCCGATGAGGTCGAGAAGATTGCACGCTTCCGCGAACTCTCGCCCGCGCAGAAAGCGCTGATGCTCTCGGCGCGCAAAGAAGCGGGCAAGTTCACCGAGGGCGTCATCCTTTCCAAGAGCATGGAAGTGCTGTTCCGTGCCGTGCCGCCCAGCCTGTACTTGGCGTTGGCGCAGACCGAACCCGAAGAGAAGGCCGAGCGCTACCAGCTCATGCAGCACTACGGCTGCACCGAACTGGAAGCGGCCTTCAAGGTGGCCGAGAAGATCGACCAGGCGCGCGGCATCGAGTCGCCGGCCTTGGAACTGTCGTAAGACGGAGAACGCCATGGAACAGAAACGTCCTTCCATTCCGATGCAGGTCCAGGCGTTCCGCCGCCGCAACGGGCGGCCCCGCTGGCCCTGGGCATTGGTTGCTGTGCTGGTCGCGCTGCTGCTGATCTGGCTTGTGCCGAGGTCGCCCGGCGAATCCCCGCCGCAGCCGCCCACGCCGGTCAGCATGGCACCGGTGGCCGGGCCGCCCTGGCTAATGGGCAACCCCAAAGGCCGTTTCACGCTGACGCTCTATGCCGACCTGGAGTGCCCGTTCTGCCGGGAATATTTTCCGCAGCTCAAACGGTGGGTGGGCACCAACGCCGACGTGGCGCTGCAATGGCACCACCAGCCGCTAGCCGCGCACGAGCCGGCCGCGTCGGCCGAGGCACGTCTGGCCGAATGCGCAGCCGAAGCTGGCGGGCATGCCGCGTTCTGGCAGGCGGTCGAATGGGTCTATGCCCACACGCGCAGCGACGGCCTGGGCTTGCCGGATGGCTTGCGCTACCCCGAATCGACGCCAGCCATCGAGCAGTGCATGTCAAGCGAAAGGTCCAGTGCCGCTATCCGCGCCCAGGCCGCGGAAGCCACCAAGAGCGGCGTTACCGCCACACCGTCACTGCGTCTGCTTGATCGCGAGACGGGCCAGGCCATCCTGCTGCAGGGACCAATCGAGGGCGACGCCTTGTTGTCTGCCATGGACATGCTGACGGCTGACGGTCCGACCGGCACACCCACATCCGAAATGCCTGCCGACGTCGTCGGCGACATGCCCAGGTAGCCCCGGTCTTCAAGGCTACGGCGCAGTCCGCTGCGCTGACCGCAACCCGTTCGCCTCGCATCCTGGTCGCGAACGATCGCCGCTGCCGCGGTGATGGATGCACCTTGTTCGTTCCCTAGGAGGGCTGGCCCTCCTAGGGCGCGCGCCCTCCGATCTCACCGTCTGGAGGTTCGCCATGTCTTTTGTCGTCAACGACTCCTGCCCGGAGTCGCTTTCCGTCACCGCTGCCCAACACGAGGACTGGATCATCCAGCAAGCCATCGTGCTGCTGGAGAGGCGGGTTTTCAAAGCTGGACCGTGCCTCAGCCGACCGGCCGCTGTGCGGGACTATCTGCGCGTGAAACTGGTCGCTGAACCCAACGAGATATTCGCCGCTGTGTTCCTGGACAGCATGCACCAGGTGCTGGCCTACGAGCCATTGTTCAGGGGCACGATCAACTCGACTTCTGTTTATCCACGTGTCGTCGTACAGCGTGTGCTGGAGTTGAACGCCGCCGCGGTGGTCTTCGCGCACCAGCACCCCTCGGGCATCTCCGAGCCGTCGAGCGCGGATCGTGTGCTGACCCAGCAACTGCAGGCCGCGCTGGCGCTCATCGATGTACGGGTACTGGATCACATCATCGTAGGCCAAGGTTCCCCGTTCTCCTTTGCGGAGTCAGGCCTGCTGTAACGGTCGCATTGCTTCATTGATCCCCGCGGAGGCTTCGGCCTCCGTTTTTTTATGGCGCGGGACAAGCAGGTATGCGGGCAGCCCGCGATGCGCATTGTTTGTTGGGGTGGCATCGGGTTCGCGTTTGACTATGGCCCTGATCAACTTTCGGGGCACGCGACATGCCGGCATCCTTTTCCACGTTCGCGTCGGGCTGGCGAACCCTTGGTCTCGTCGTGGCGCTGCCGGCGTCCCTGGCCGTGTTCAGCCCCGTCGCCTTCGCAGCCGACGTACTGGTCGTCACCGACAGCCACCACCCGGTCAAGACCATGGGCGGCGAGCGGCTGATCGAGCTGGACGAAGCCCGCCGGATTGAAGCGGAGCTTTCTGCGGAACTGCCCGCCGCCCCCGAACAGGCGGCGGCCACCGTCAAGCGTCGGCTGAGCCAAGGCGGCGCCGACCTACAGCGCCGCATCGCTTCCGCATACCAGGGCGTCACCGACGCATGGAGCCTGGGCATCACCAGCATCCCGGCTGTCGTGGTGGATCAGCGCTACGTGGTCTATGGCGAGCCGGA
>NZ_MBPN01000220.1 GCF_001695625.1 Pseudomonas defluvii | reverse complement strand
GCTCTTTCGAGCGTGGGTTCGTCGGTCGGGTAGTAACCGTTCTTGGCGAAATTGCGGGCAAGCCGCGGGAACATGAGGGCCATGGAAGTCTCCTGGTTGGCGGGGAGGAATGGCGGAAGCACGCCAAGGCGTGCCTCCGCAGGTGGGTCAAGCCGCTACCGCTTCCGGCGTCCAAATCTTGGCCGGATACGGATAGGCGGTGAGTACGTCACTTCGGATCAGGGAACCCAGCGCCAGGGTCAGCGCCGGCACGTCGATGGCGAGCCGATGGCCTTCCAACGGCCCGAGGGCGAACGGAAGGCGGGCCAGCATCTCGCGGGTTTGCAGCAGTTCCAGCACGGTCTCGCGCCAGTGGTCGAGCAGCGGCAACGGGCAGGTGTCCCGCACCAGCATCCACAGGCGGTCAAGCCGGTGGGAGCTGTCGCGTGGCAGCAATGCCAGCGCGCTGGCGTTGGCCTTGTCGGGCTTCACGCAACGCCGGTCGAACAGCCACACGTTGGACAGCGAACCGAACAGCGTTCGCCGGTAGGCGCGGGTCATGCGCTTTTCCAGGCGATCGACGTTGCCGACGAACACCGGGACGCTGCCGCCCTGGTCGGTGATGACGTGGAACTGGTCCAGTCCTTGCTCGTCGCGCCCGAGGGTCAGGCGAGCGAGGAACTGCTGGACGGCGGTGTCGCGCGCCCAGATGGACAGGAAGATCAGGTTGCCCTGGTCATCGCCGACGCAGGCGTCGGCCATCACGTCCGGGCATTCGTCGATGCGGTACAGCGTGGAAGAAGTGTTTGCGGGCATGGTGGTGTCCTCGGATGAACGGGAACAGCACCGCCCGCCGGGGCAAGTACTGCCCCAGGGGGTGGAAGAAAATCGCTCAGTCCGGCTCGAACTGCCGGGTGTGCGGGTTGAAGTGAAGCGCCTCGTCCACCGCGGTGATCGGCGTGAAGCCGTCCAGGTAGATGTTGTTGAGGTACTGGTCGCGGTAGGTCAGCGCCTGCCGCGCCTGTTCCTCGGTAAGGCCGTTGCTGATGAAGTACTCCTGCATTTCCTCGTCGGAAGACACTTCGTCGTTGGACAAACTGCCTTCAACGAGTTTCAACAGTGAGGCGGGGAGCGCAGCCAGGATCGGGTCCATGTCGGTTCCTCCTGACTCAGGCCAACAGCGCCGCGGCGGGTGCCGTGGATGCCGTGGGGGTGCGCCGCCGCGCGTGGTAGGCGCGAACGCCTGCACGCCAGTCGGCGGACTGCTCCGGCGTCATGTCGAGGTAGCTCAACGGGCACGAGTAGTAGTACGGGTGCATGGACTCGTCCAAGGGCTTGTAGCCCCATTGGCTGCCGCTGCGCTCCAGAAGATCGCAGCGGATGTAGCGCAGGGACTGGCCCGGTGCGAGATCACGATGCACGCCTTCGGCCCTGGCCGTCACTTCCGCGACGGACCAGAGGACGTTGCCGCGCAGCGTGTGGGCGATGACCTTCACGCTGGCGCGCTCGGTCTCCTGCGGTGCGATCAGTTCCGCGATCAGTTCAGACCGCGATTGGGGAGAGAAATACCAGCCCATGAGAGGCCTCCTGAAGAATGTAGAGCCAGAGGCCTCCCCGTGGGGAAGAACCCCCAGCGGGTGATGGAATGCCGCGTGTGCGGCGATGGAATGCAGTGCGGGCTAGGAACCGCAACCGGCCGGGCAGCAACCCAGCGTGATCCCATGCGAACAGCAGCCGTTTTCAGCGAGCCAGTCCTGGGTTTCCTGCCGTTCGGCGGGTGTTGCGTAGTCCCATTCCTGGGTCGCGATTTCCAGCGCATGAACGCGCTGGCTTTCCGGCAATCGACTGGCTTGCGCGTCGATCTCCGAGCTGAAAAGCGTGACCCAGTGATCCCAGGACAGGCCGCAACCACGTTGGGCATGCTCGGCGGCCGTCTTGCAAACGGCGCGCCACGCGGTTTCGTCCAGCGCGGAACGGGGTGTATCGCAAGTGATGATGGACATGATGGAGACCTCCAGAAGAAAGCCGAGGCCACCCCCGCATGGGGAAGGAACCCCGGCGGGTGGATGAAGAACACCGCGGATGCGGTGTCTGCAATCACGCAGGTTGCAGTTCGGCCTGGCGGCTCCACTCCTGCGTCTTGAAGTCCAGCGCGTAGCCCAGTTCGCCCAGGCGGGCGATCTGCGCGCGCAGGGTGCGGCGGTCGATGGTCGAATCCAGCTTCACAGACTCGCCCAGCGGCCACAACAGGCCGAACAGCGCGGCGTCGCCATCCTCGGTGCTGCCGGGGGCAGCAGCCGCAGCAGGCGGCGCGTCCACGCCGAAGGGCGTGGTATCGACCAGCGGGTCCGCGGACGTCTGCACGGGTGCAGGTTTGGCGGACCTGGATGCCTTGGCGGGCTTGGCCGGCGTTGTCGCAGGCTGTGTCCCTTGCTCTTCATCGAGCGGATCGACTTCCTGCGGAGCAAAGCTATGTGCTTCGGCCTTGCTCAGCTTGTCGATGCCGAAAAGTGTCATACCGTCCAGGTTGGCGCGCATCTCGAAACGCATGCTGCCGTCGCTGATCGGATAGCCTTTGAGGAAGATGTAGCGAAGAACGAATTCCCCTTGGTACTTGCCCTCGGGGTATTGCTCCAACTCCGCGTCTTTAATCGTGAACTTGCCGAGTTGGCATTCGAGCTTGCCAACGTTGAACTTTCCGTTGCGGCCGTGAATGGTGCGCAGCGCGAGCTGGCCCGGGACGATGATGGGCGTGGCCGATTTCTCGGGTGCCGATGTGACTGCCATGATGCTTCTCCTTGAGGAATAGGAAAAAGGCAAGGCCCCGTGAGGGGCCATGCCGGATCAGAACGAAGCAGCCAATGCCGGCTCCTGCTCTTCGACTTCACCTGCGGGCTCGCGCTCGGCGGACTCGATAGGCTGGTCGGCAGCGGTGTCGGCGGCATCCTCGGCTTCGGGCGCGGGTGCGTCCTCGGCCTGCGGCGCCTCGGCTTGCGCCTGGCTCGTCGGATAGACCTGGGTGCCGTCGATCTTGATCAGACCGATGTGGATCAGCGTCGATTCCAGGCTCGCTCCCGGCTCCCCGGCGCGCTCACCCTTGGTGCGGATGTACGGATCGATCTTCATGTCGTT
>NZ_MBPN01000219.1 GCF_001695625.1 Pseudomonas defluvii | reverse complement strand
ACAGCACCTGAAGGTCGTGCTGAAGGTCATCGATCGTCAGGCTGAAGTGCGCGTGATTGGCGGCTGAGAACATCCCTTGTCCCTATCGCGACGGTGATGGGCGAGGCGCTCGTGCAAGCATGAGCACCCCACATACGAAGGGATTTGACGCTAGCAGGGGTGTTTTAAGAAGGATGTAGGATCCGTCTGAACTCTGCGCCAGACGCGTCGCTAAACAGAATTGCGTGGCCTGTTTTAGTACAGCCGTCGCAGCAAATAGGTGTCCATGATCCAGCCTTTGCTGGCCCTGGCCTGCTCGCGCCGGGAAAGGATCTGTGCCTTGACCTCCAGCAACGGCCCCTGGATCAGGATTTCATCATCCGTTCCCAGATAAGCGCCCCAATAGATGTGCAACTGCGGATCGTCCAGCGTGGCAAAGACCGAGTGGGCGTCGAGCATCACCACCACGTTTTCAATTGGCGACACATCAGCCAAACGCCGACCGGGCAGTATCTGCAAGGGCTCGCCAATGCGGTTCAAGGGGATGCAATGACGCGCGGCCAGCGCCTGGACACTGCTGATACCGGGAATGACCTCAATGGAAAAGTGCCGCGCTTCGATCAGATCGAGAATGCGCAATGTACTGTCATACAGCCCAGGGTCGCCCCATAGCAGGAAAGCGCCGCATTCCCCCTGCTGCAGTTCATCTGCCAGCAGTCGCGCATACAAACACGCGCGCAGGCGGTGCCAGCCCTGTACGGCCTCGACATAATCCGGTGCCCCGGCGTCACGCAGCGGGTCATCAACCACAACCACCCGGTAAGGCCGATGCACATGCTGCTCAAGCAGTTCCATGCGCGAACGCAGCAAGTCATCCTTGCCCGCCCCCTTGTCCAGCAGGAAAAAGACGTCGGCGCGGTTCAGTGCATCAATGGCTTCCAGCGTGATCTGTCGGGGATTGCCCGGGCCGATGCCGATCAGCAGCAGGTGTTTCATCACTGTCGCTCCCAGGAATACACGGCCATTGTCGAACGGCCGCGTATTCCTGGCAAAGCCGTTTACAGCAACGAGAAGTTGTAGCTGACAATCACCCGGGTTTCATCCATGTCGCGGGCAAATTTTTCGTAGTTGCTGCGGTAGGTAGCGTTACGCAGGCGCACACTGACATCCTTGAACGTACCGCTCTGTACCTGGTACTTGAACTCGGTGTCGCGCTCCCATTCCTTGCCTTCGGCCTGGCTACCCGGCACCTTGATACTGTCGCCGTTGATGTAGCGGGTGAAGAAGGTCAGCCCCGGAACACCCAGTGCCTTGAAGTCATAGTCGTAGCGCAGTTGCCAGGAACGCTCCTGTGCGGCGGCAAAGTCGTTGACCTGAGAATAGTTGACCAGGTACGGATTACTGCCATCGAGGTACGGCATGGCGTTTTCGCCATACATGCGCTGCCAGCCAGCACTGAACTTGTGCCCACCGAGGCCGTAGCCCAGCATGCCGCTGAACGCACGGTGGTCGATACTGCCAGCCTTGGCTGCCCCGATGTCGTCACTCTTGATAAGCCGCAGGTCTGCCGACAGGCTGCCCACGCTCAGGGGCTGGCTGGCGAGCACGCCCAGGAAGTGCTGACGGTAGATGTCGTCCAGGGTCGCAACCTGGTACTGACCCGTGAGCCGCTCATTGAAACGGTACTCGACCCCAGCCATGTCAAAGTGATCAGCCTTGGTATCGCAGGCGTAGCGCTTGTTCTTGCAATGTACGCGAATCTCTTGTGCATCGGTCGAATCCCGTGCGGTGTAGCGATCCAGACGCGCCGCCATGAACTTGAGGTCCTTGACCTCCTCGGAGGTCAACTGGGTGCCGTGGAACATGGTTGGCAACAAACGGCCATCGTTGTATTTGAGCAACGGCACATCGGGCATCATCGCACCGTACTTGAGCACGGTGTTCGAGTAGCGCACTTTCCCCGCTACGCCCAACTTTGCATACTGGTCCGCAGAATGCCGGGGGTTGTGGCCACTGGAAGGCAACAGTCCACTGTTACTGTCGCCGGGGCTGGAGTCGAGCTTGAAACCGAACATGCCCAGTGCATCAACGCCAAACCCGACAGGCCCTTCGGTATAACCGGATTGCACATTCAGGATAAAGCCCTGAGCCCACTCTTCACGTTTTGAACCCCCCTGTTGCGAGCTGGTGTGACCATCGCGAAAGTCGCGATTGAAATAGACATTACGTGCCTCGACTTTGGCACTGGTGTCGTCAAGAAAACCGGCGGCCTGGGCCGAAAAACCGGCAAACAGGGCCACTAGGCCCGCCAGATGGCGCCCTTGGACAAATGGAGAGGGGGGGAACATGAGTTACGACAATCCGAATAAAGGCAAAGAACCAACCGGCGCCCTTCCTGGCACCGGCCACATGCACCGACATACCACCTGCGGCGACCTTAAATTATCGCCAGACCGCTCTAGAACGGGCCATTGGACCTTGGTCTAGACACCTCGGCCGCTCGACTAATCCTCAAATAGCGGAAAGCGCTGTAGTTCAATAGTTCTGCACACCGTCATTATAAAAGCCTAACCGCGGCGCGTTATTTATTGACTACACTGATTATTACTATGACGCCATGCCCCTGCGACCGCTGTGCTTTTCAATACGCTAATGATGGCCGTGCATACAACGCCATTGCAGATAAAGAGGAGTAATGATTGTGTCCCGACTTGCTGAGTTTCGTGCTGCCGAAAGAGCGCTCCAGGAACAGCTTGCTCAACTGGAGGCCTTGAAAAAGGATGCCGGCCTAAAACGTGAAATAGAGTTCGAGCAGAAACTTGTCGGCCTGATGAACAGCTATGGCAAGAGCCTGCGCGATGTGATCGAAATACTTGATCCCAAAGCAGCCGAAAAGACATCGCCCGCCACCGTCCGCCACCGTCGTCCACGCGTGGTAAAAGTCTACGAAAACCCTCACACCGGCGAGTTGATCGAAACCAAAGGGGGCAATCACCGTGGCCTGAAAGCCTGGAAACAACAGTACGGTGCGCAGACGGTCGAGAGCTGGGTACGCCACTGAAAACGCCCTTTTCTTCACATATTTTTCACATCATCTCTTCCAGGATGAAAGCTGCTAAAGGACTAGCGCCCCATTTGCCCGCTCCGGCGGGCTACTTATTTGATTGCGCC
>NZ_MBPN01000218.1 GCF_001695625.1 Pseudomonas defluvii | reverse complement strand
TTGGAGCGGGAAACGAGACTCGAACTCGCGACCCCGACCTTGGCAAGGTCGTGCTCTACCAACTGAGCTATTCCCGCGTCGTCTTGATGGAGGCTATTCTAGCGATTTTAAAAACCTCGTCAAGCCTTTGATTCAAAAAAGTTTTATTTTTTTTCTGAACCGTCCCGCAGGTGTGGCCAGGCCGCCCGCAAGTACTGTTGCATCGACCACAAGGTCAGGCCCGCAGCAATCATCAGCAACGAGTAACCCAGCACCACCCAGAAGTTGAGCACCGGCGGGTTGGCCAACAGGATCACCAGAGCCAGCATCTGCGCGGCGGTCTTCCATTTGCCCAGGTTCGACACCGCTACATGAGCGCGGGCGCCCAGCTCGGCCATCCACTCGCGCAGCGCCGAAACAACGATTTCGCGCCCGATGATGACCGCCGCCGGCAAGGTCAACCACAGGTTGGCATGCACCTGAACCAGCAATACCAGCGCTACCGCAACCATCAGTTTGTCGGCAACAGGGTCGAGAAACGCACCGAACGGTGTGCTCTGCTGCAGGCGCCGGGCCAGGTAGCCATCCAGCCAGTCGGTCGCTGCGGCAATGGCAAAGACCGTGCTGGCGGCAAGGTAGCTCCAGTGGTACGGCATATAGAACAACAAAATGAAGATCGGTATGAGCAGGACGCGAAGAACGGTAAGCAAATTAGGAATATTCATCGGCACAACTGGCTGCAAAGTGAGCGGGCATTCTACTCGCTATGCAGGCTGTCATAAATCGACTCAGCAAGCTTTTTACTGATTCCGGGTGCTTTAGCGATTTCTTCTACGCTGGCACGGGCCAATTCCTGCAACCCACCGAAGTGTTTGAGCAGGTCGCGACGACGCTTGGGCCCTACCCCGGCAACACCTTCAAGGCTGGAGGTACGCCGCGCCTTGCCGCGTCGGGCACGGTGGCCGGTAATGGCAAACCGGTGGGCCTCATCGCGAATCTGCTGGATCAGGTGCAACGCCGGGGAATCCCCGCGCAACGTGAACTCGTGGGCGGCATCATTCAGGTAAAGGGTTTCAAAGCCGGCCTTGCGCGTAACGCCCTTGGCCACGCCCAGCAGAATCAGCTCGGGTACGGCCAGTTCCTGCAGTACATCCCGAGCCATGTTCAGTTGGCCCTTGCCGCCGTCCACCAGCAGGATATCGGGCAGTTTACCCTCGCCTTCCTTGAGCCGGGCAAAGCGTCGGGTCAAGGCCTGGTGCATGGCCGCATAGTCGTCGCCAGCCGTCACGCCTTCAATGTTGTAGCGACGGTAGTCCGACTTGAGCGGGCCTTCCGGCCCGAACACCACGCAGGACGCCACGGTCGCCTCACCGCTGGAGTGACTGATGTCGTAGCACTCCAGTCGTTGAGGTATCTCGTCGAGCTTGAGCACCTGAGCCAGTGCTTCAAATCGCGCCGCCATGTGCTGGCGATTGGCCAAGCGCGCCATCAGCGCCTGTTCAGCGTTGGTAACCGCCAGTTGCTGCCAGCGCGCGCGCGTGCCGCGAACCCGGTGGCTGATGCTCAACTCGCGGCCACGCAGGCTATGGATCGCGGCGGTGATCGCCTCGAAGTCCTCATGCACCACGTTGACGATCAACTCGCCCGGCAGGTCGCGTTCAGGGTTCGCCACATAATACTGCGAGAGAAACGCAGCCATGACTTCGGCCACATCCTCCTCAATACCCACCTGCGGAAAGAAGTTCTTGCTGCCCAGCACTCGCCCGCCACGCACACTGATCAGGTGTACGCAGGCACCACCCGGGTTGACGAACGCGGCTATCACATCGACATCACCGCTACCGCCCTCCATGCTCTGCTGGTCCTGGACCCGCCGCAGCAAGGCAATCTGATCGCGCAACTCAGCCGCGCGCTCGAACTCCAGGGCCATGGCTGCACGCTCCATGGCCGCACTCAACTCATCGGTCAGTTGGTGGCTGCGCCCTTCCAGGAACATCACCGAGTGACGTACATCCTCGGCATACACCTGCGGCTCAACCAGACCGACACACGGAGCCTTGCAGCGCTTGATCTGATACTGCAGGCAAGGCCGCGTGCGGTTGCTGTAATAGCTGTCTTCACACTGGCGCACCAGAAAGGTTTTCTGCAGCAGGTTCAGGCTCTCGCGAATGGCTCCGGCGCTGGGATAAGGCCCAAAATACTTGCCCTTGGCCTTCTTGGCGCCACGGTGAATGCCCAGGCGCGGGTATTCACCCTCGGAAAGCACGACGTATGGGTAGGATTTGTCGTCACGTAGCAGGATGTTGTAAGGCGGCCGCCATTCCTTGATCAGCGTCTGCTCCAGCAGCAGCGCCTCGGTCTCATTGGCGGTAATGGTGGTTTCGACCTGAGCGATCTTGCCCACCAGCGCTGCCGTTTTCGGCGCAAGACCGGTCTTGCGGAAATAGCTGGCCAAGCGCTTTTTGAGGTTCTTCGCCTTGCCTACATAAAGCAGGCGCGCGTCCTCGTCGAACATTCGATAGACGCCCGGGCGACCACTGCAGGTCGCCAGGAAGGCGCTTGAATCAAAAACAGGGATCATGTTCAGAGATTGGCGTCGACCATGCCATGGCGGACCGCCAGCAACGTGAGTTCGACGTCGCTGGTGACCGAAAGCTTTTCAAAGATACGGTAACGGTACGTGTTCACGGTTTTCGGCGACAAGCACAGCTTGTCGGAAATGATCTGTACCTTCTGGCAACCGACGATCATCAGCGCGATCTGGATCTCTCGCTCTGACAACGCGTCGAAGGGTGAGCCCTGCGGCTGGAACGGCTTGAGTGCAAGCTGTTGGGCGATCTGTGGGCAGATATAACGCTGCCCGGCAAACACCAGGCGTATGGCCTGAACCATTTCATCCAGCCCAGCGCCCTTGGTCAGGTAGCCAGCAGCCCCCGCCTGCAGCAAACGTGTCGGGAACGGGTCCTCTTCACAGACCGTTACCGCCACCACTTTCACATCAGGGTGGCTACGCAGCAGCTTGCGGGTGGCTTCCAGGCCGCCGATCCCCGGCATCTTGACGTCCATCAGGACGACATCCGGCTTCAACTCACGCGCGACCTTCAATGAAGCCTCGCCCGAATCCGCCTCGCCGACCACCTGAAGACCGTCGATATCAGCCAGCATTCGGGTAATGCCTGTACGCACCAGATCGTGATCATCGACCACCA
>NZ_MBPN01000020.1 GCF_001695625.1 Pseudomonas defluvii | reverse complement strand
ACCGCACCGGTGAATGCATCACCGGTGCGGTTTTCGGGGGGAGAGCAAAGGGGGCGCTGGGCGCCTGTCAGCTGTCGCTACGGTCACTCGCCGAAACCTTGGACGCTGTGTTTTTCTGGGTTTCCAAGCGGTCTTTACCCTGTTCTGCAATCGCGTGGCGAGCGTTGTCGAGTGCGGCGGCGCGGGCGGCATTCTGAGCCACGAACGCTTGCGACTCTTCGGCCATTACGACCGGCGACAACAACAAAGAAGACAGAACAAAAACGCTGGCAATACCCATACTGTTGGACATTTCGACAAACCTTCTTGCAGAGCAAGTGCTAGTTAGGTGTACATAAATTAGTCGGAAATGTTCGAATGAAACAGAGAGTATTCGGATAAGAACTGTTGCATTTTCGGTAAAAATGGCGAAGACGCGTGTCTGTCCTGGGCGATGTGACTGATCAGTCTGTGAGCATCTTTCGGCTGACAACGCGAGTATGGCCATTTGCCAATATCCTGCTCCAAGTCAATGTTTCAGAAAAAAAACACCTTAGAGTCGAACGCCCTGCCGATTTTCTGCCAACAATAATGAGCGCCCACAATGAAGAGCAATCTGCCTGTGACTGGCCGCAATATGGATTATCCCGGCGATGCCAACATCCTCTCTACCACTGACCTTACCAGCGCGATTACCTACGCCAATGATGACTTTGTCAGCATCAGCGGTTTTAGTCGCGAAGAGCTTATAGGGCAGCACCATAACCTCGTGCGCCACCCGGACATGCCACCGTTGGCCTTCGAGCAGATGTGGCAGACGCTCAAGCGCGGGCGTTCGTGGATGGGGTTGGTGAAGAATCGTTGCAAGAATGGCGATCATTACTGGGTCAGTGCATTTGTGACACCGATCACCAGCCAGGGGCAGACGGTTGAGTACCAATCGGTACGCACCAAACCGGCAGCAGCGCACGTCGAGGCTGCCGAGCGGTTGTATGCCCAGTTGCGCAGTGGTCGCACCAGCTGGTTGCAGCGCCTGCCTGTGCCGGGGCTGGAGTGGCAGTTATGGGGCGGCATGAGCCTGGCATTTGCCGTGGCAATGGCCGCGCACTGGCTGCTGCCACTGTCGGATCTACTGACCCTGGCGCTGAGCTTTGCACTGAGTGCTGCCGTGGTATTTCCCCTGTTACGGCCCTTTGAACGCTTGCGACGCCGTGCCAAGGCAGTTGCGGACAATCCATTGAGCCAGCAGCTGTATACCGGTCGCCGGGATGGCGTCGGGCAAATCGAGTTTGCCATGCTGATGCTGGAGTCTCAGGTGGGCGCTGTGGTTGGGCGCATTGGCGACACGTCCAAGCGCTTGGCGGTGGAAGCGGCTGAGCTGGCCAGCCACCTGCACAGCAGTCACAACAGTACGCTGGGCCAGCAAAGTGAAACGGATCAGGTGGCTACTGCCATCCACCAGATGGCGGCCAGTGTGGCTCAGGTCGCCAGCAGTGCTCAGCAGGCCTCACAGGCGGCGGACCAGGCTGAAGATGAAACCCAGAGCGGGCAGCAGCTCGTTGATCAGAGCCAGAACGCGATTTTGCAGTTGGCCCGTGAGCTGGAGGTTGCCACGCAAGTTATCCACAACCTGGAGAGCCACAGCAGTGAGATTTCCAGTGTGCTGGATGTCATTCGCAGCATTGCCGAGCAGACCAACCTGCTGGCCTTGAACGCCGCCATCGAAGCGGCTCGGGCAGGGGACCAGGGGCGCGGCTTTGCCGTGGTGGCTGACGAAGTGCGCGGCTTGGCGAAGCGCACTGCCCAATCGACTCAGGAAATTCAACGCATGATCGGTGTGTTGCAAAGCGGTGCGCGCAATGCCGTGCTGGCGATGCAACAGAGCAGTACCTATGTCGGTAATAGCGTTGAGCAGGCACAGCGTGCTGCCAGTGCGCTTGATGGCATCAGCCAGCGGGTTACTCAGATCAATGAAATGAGCCTGCAGATTGCGGCGGCGGTCGAAGAGCAAAGCAGTGTCAGTGAAGACATCAACCGCAACATCACCAGCATTCGCCAAGCCAGCGAAGTCACGGTCAGTGCCGGGCAGCGCGGCCACCTGAACTCCAGCAATGTTGCCGAGCTGGCCGAGGGCTTGCGGCAACTGGCTGACGAATTCTGGCGCCGCCGCAGTTAACCGGCCTGAAGTGGAATGAAGCTGTAGTAGGTCGCCGGTTCGCTGGTGACCTGCGCACCCAGCGTTTGCAATTGCTCGGCCAATAGCGGATCGGTCACGTGCAGGCGCCAAGCGCTGCCGGTATCGGCAGAGGCCTCGACGTCACGGATCGCGCTCGCCATGGCCTCGACGGTGGGCAGGTAGGCGGTGAAACCGTTGCCCTTGACTGCGCTGACATCAATGCCAAGGTGTTGGCAGATCGCAACTTTGGCGCGGATATCCTCGCGGTCAGCCTGACGCGATTGCTCGATCAGTGCTGCCAGTTCCGGGTCCTGGAGCTGGTCGCGGTGAATCAACAGCGGCCCATCCTGCCAGGCTTCGGGTGGGCAGTCCTTGGCCTCGGGGCGCAGCGGAATGTGCGGGTTTATTTCCATTGGGTAGATGCGGCACACCAGTGGCCGTTCCGTGTAGATGCGGCAGCGGTAATCCGCATCCAGGTTGCGGCAGGGGCCGACGTTATACGCCGCAAAGGTCACCGCCAGGTGGATCTGGCTCGCGCCGCACGCCACCGGAAAACTGCGGCGCAAGGCATGCTCGCGCTGGCCGTCGGGCAGCCCTGGGCCCTGCTCGAAAAACGCTTCGAGCAAGACAATCAGTTGGCCGCCGGATGCGCTCCAGCGCCCGGCTTCGGCCAGGGTCAGGGGCACATGATGATCGGTACAGCATTTGCCGCAGCCGACGCAATTGAACGGGGTGGAAAGAGACACGGTAGTGGGCTTCTTCTTAGCGGACGGGTGTGACGGCATCCCACTCGGTCACGTGGGCAGTACGGGTTTCACGGTGGTACAGGCACAGTTCGGTACCGGCCTTGTTCTTCATGTGCGCAGGCTTGTAGTGCCCCTGCAAGAGGATCGCCGTGTAACCCACGCTGTCATCGAACAAGGCACTCTGCTTGAGCGGCTTGACTGCGGTGAGTTGGCTGGCGGCTACGCAGGTGGCCAATGCCTGGTGTTGCGCGTCGGCCCAGGCTGCATCGCTGGAGGCGTTCGCCTGGGTGAGAGGCAAGGCCAACAGGCACAGGGTCATTACGGCGTTTCTCATGGTGCGCGCCTCGTGGGCAGTGACGGTTGCTTGCGATTATGCCTCAGACCGACTGCCCGACAAGTGAGCACAATGCCTTCACTGGCCGAAGTCGGCCACCGTACGCGCAGCATGGATCAGGCAGTCGGTCAGCTCCGGTGAGGAAAACTTGGTCAATACGGCATTGGCTCCGGCGGCCTTGGCTTTCTCGCTGTTCATGGCGCTGTCCAGCGAGGTGTGCAGGAGCACGTAGAGGTGCTGGAAGTCCGGCGTTTCGCGCAGGGTGCGGGTAAAGGCGTAGCCATCCATTTCGGACATCTCGATGTCCGAGACCACCACATTGATCTCCTGATCAGTGCCTTGCAGCTCCAGCAGTTTGTCGATGGCTTCCTTGGCGCTGCGGGCGGTGTGGCACTCGATACCCAGGTTGCGCAAGGTGTGTACCGACTGCTGCAGGGCCACCTGGCTGTCGTCGACCACCAGAATATTGGCAGCGCCAAGCACCGCAGCGTCTTCTGGAGCCAGCTCGATATGGGTGTGATCGTGAGGCGCAGGGGTAATGCCGTGAATCACTTTTTCGATGTCCAGCACTTGCACCAGCGTACCGTCGACCTGGGTTACCCCGGTAATGAACGACTTGCCGCCCGAGGCGAAGGGTGGCGGGCGAATGTCGGTACTCAGGCAGTGAACGATCTTGCTCACGGCTTGTACGTGCAGGCCCTGTTTTGAACGGCTGATATCGGTAACGATCAGGCAGCCCCCGTCAGGGTCGAGCAAGGGGCGCTCGCCGATGGCGCGGGACAGGTCGATCACCGACAGCGAGTTGCCGCGCAAGGTGGCGACGCCTTTGACATGCGGGTGGGACTCAGGCAACCGGGTCAGCGGTGGGCAGGCGATAATCTCGCTGACCTTGAGCAGGTTGATGGCCATCAGCTTGCCGCTGCGCAGGGTGAACAACAGCAGCGACAGCGAGTCCGCACGGGCTTTTTGCGAGACCATAGGCACCTTCAAGGTTTAAGAACAGGGTGAGATGTCGGGTTATCGGCCCGGCATCGGCTGGCTTTAATGCGTCAGCGTAGACCGAGGCGCTTGGCCAGGCGATTGAGGTTGGCCCGATCCAGGCCCAGCTCGCGTGCGGCACTCGCCCAGTTGTGTTGATGGCGTTCCAGGCTGGCTTTGATCAGGTCGCGCTGGTAGGTGTCCAGCGCCAGGCGCAGGTCGCCGACCACCGTCGCACTGGCAGGGCTTGCATTGTTGCTGACCGATGCTGCCTCACTGTGGGGTGCCGGCAAGTCGAGGTCGCTGGCGCTCAGGCTGAGAATTTTCGGTCGTTCCGGGTGTTGTCCAAGGGCCTTGAGTGCCGAGCGGCCAATCAAGTGCTCCAGCTCGCGGACATTGCCTGGCCAGTTATAGGCCAGCAGTGCGGCCTGGGCGTCGGGGGTTAGGCGCAGGCTGTTCAGGCCCATGCGGGAGCGGTTCTGTTCAAGGAAGTAGCCGCTGATCAGCAGCACATCGCGCCCACGCTCGCGCAGCGGCGGCACCTGCAGTGGGTAGACGCTCAGGCGATGATAGAAGTCGGCGCGGTAGCGACCGGCGCGCACCTCTTCGGAGAGGTCGCGGTTGGTGGCGGCAATCAGGCGCACATCCACCCGATGATCCTGATCCGAACCCAGCCGTTGCAACTGGCCGCTTTGCAGCACGCGCAACAATTTGGCTTGCACCTGCAGGGATAGCTCGCCCGCCTCATCGAGAAACAGCGTACCGCCGTTGGCCAGCTCGAACTTGCCGCGGCGTTCACCCACCGCGCCGGTAAAGGCCCCGCGTACATGGCCGAACAGTTCGCTTTCCACCAGGGTGTCGGGCAGGGCGGCGCAGTTCAGGCTCACCAGCGGCTTGTCGGCGCGTGCCGAGGCTGCATGAATGGCCTGGGCCACTAACTCTTTGCCGACCCCGGTTTCGCCGGTGATCAACACCGTCAGGTCGCTGCCGCCTACCAAGGCGATCTCTTCAAGCAGACGTTTGTGCGGCTTGCTCTGGCCGATCAACTCCCGCTCCTGAAAACCACTGGCCTCGCGGTAGAGTTCGGCTCGTTGGTGTTCGTCCTCTATGCGCAGGGCCAGGCGCTCGATCCGTTCGGCCACCTTGACCGTTGCGGCGGCCAGGCTGGCGAAGGCTTGCAGGGCATCAAGCTCGATCTGCTGAAAGCGTTCCGGGGCGAGTGCGTCCAGGGTAATCAGCCCCCAAGGCTGTTCATCAACGAACAGCGGACAGCCCATGCAGTCGTGTACTTCAAGGTGCTGGTGCAGACCTTCGACCAGGCCGTCATAAGGGTCGGGCAGGTCGCTGTCGCTGGCAAAGCGTGTGGGTTCGTGACGGCTTAGCAACACCTGAAAACGCGGGTGCTCGCTGATTTTGAAGCGCCGCCCCAGGGTGTCGGTACTCAAGCCGTCGACCGCCAATGGCACGAGCCATTCGCCCTCACGTTTCAGCAAGGCCGCAGCGTCGCATGGCAACAGGGTTCGCATGGCCTCCAGCAGGCGTCGATAGCGTTCGCGCTCCGGCAACTCGCGGGACAGGTCGCTAACCAGTGGCAGCAGGGCGGTGAGCAGGGGCTTTGCGGTCATAATGACTCCTGTTGGTCGAAATGACTATAAAACAGATGGGGTCATAATGACTCTATATTTTTAAGTTATTGATTTTATTGGATTTTAAACTTGGCACGGTTCCTGAATTACTCATGGCAGTTTTTACAGAAGCCATAGGCTCAGGAGTCCCCTCATGCTCAATGCCCAAGACCGTGCAATCATCAAAGCAACCGTGCCGCTGCTGGAAAGCGGTGGTGAAGCGCTGACCACGCACTTCTACAAGCTTATGCTCAGCGAGTACCCCGAGGTGCGTCCGCTGTTCAACCAGGCTCACCAAGCCAGCGGTGATCAGCCACGTGCTTTGGCCAATGGCGTACTGATGTATGCGCGGCACATCGACCAGCTCGAGCAACTGGGTGGCCTGGTCGGGCAGATTATCAATAAGCATGTGGCCTTGCAGATCCTGCCAGAGCACTACCCGATCGTCGGTAGCTGCCTGCTGCGCGCCATTGAAGAAGTGTTGGGCAGTGAAATTGCCACCCCTGAAGTCATTGCCGCCTGGGGTGCGGCCTATCAACAACTGGCCGACATCCTGATCGGCGCCGAAGCCCAGGTTTATGACCAGAAAGCCGAAGCCGTCGGTGGCTGGCGTGGTGCGCGGGTGTTCAAGCTGGCTGCGCGGGTGGAGGAGAGCAGCGAGATCGTTTCCTTCTACTTCGCGCCTGAAGATGGCGGTGCGATTCTGGCGGCAGAGCCTGGTCAGTACATCGGCCTGCAGCTGTTCATCGACGGCGAAGAGCATCGTCGCAACTACTCGCTGTCGGCATTGAGCAAGGGCGGCCAATACCGCATCAGTGTCAAGCGTGAGGAGGGCGGTAAAGTCTCCAACTACCTGCACGAGCAACTGCAGGTGGGCGATACCCTGAACCTGTTCCCGCCGTCGGGCGAGTTCACCTTGGCTGCCAGCGACAAGCCGCTGGTGCTGATCAGTGGTGGCGTAGGCATCACGCCGACGCTGGCGATGGTGGAGGCAGCGCTGTCCACGGGCCGCTTGATCCACTTTATCCACTGCGCCCGTAACGGTGCAGTGCATGCCTTCCGTGGCTGGATCGATGACCTGGCGGCGACGCATCCGCAGTTCAAGCGCTTCTACTGCTACGCCGAAGACGATGGCGCCAGCCCGGCTGCCGATGCCGTGGGGCTATTGACCCTCGACCAGTTGGATCAGTGGCTGCCGGCTGAGCGTGACCTGGATGCCTACTTCCTCGGGCCCAAGGGCTTCATGGCGACCGTCAAGCGTCACCTGAAAGGCTTGGGTGTGCCGGAGCAGCAGAGCCGTTATGAGTTCTTCGGGCCGGCGGCAGCGCTGGAATAACCCGCCACAGTCCCCAACAAGGTCGGCTCCTGCCTGGAGCCGGCCTTGTTGGCGGTTCGATACGCTGCGCCGCAGCGGAAAAAGCTCGATGTGTAAAAACCTTTAAAGGTTAATCTTGCATTAATCAGCTTATCCTTCACTGCCTGATGTCTATCACGCATGCCTCCTTTCCGATACGGTCCGTTGCCCCGAGGTAACGGTCGGCGATCGGCCGAGCCGCGATGGCCGGAGCGGGGCGCGAATTTTGCACATTCAAAGGCCAGAGCCAGCGTGTAGACTTTCGTGTGGCGGTGTGCCGCCAGCGGAGTCATTTATCTATTAAAGGGAACGGCAATGAATGAACACGTACAGCGCCTGAATCGAGAGCGGCGCTTTCTGGTTCTGCTGGGGATAATCTGCCTGGCGTTGATCGGAGGCGCACTGTATATGCAGATCGTCCTCGGTGAGGCACCGTGCCCGCTGTGTATCCTGCAGCGCTACGCGTTGCTGCTGATTGCCCTGTTTGCCTTCATCGGTGCGGCCATGCCCGGTAAGCGCAGCCTGACGGTCTTCGAGATACTGGTAGTACTGAGCGCCATAGGCGGCATCGCCGCAGCGGGCAACCATGTCTATATTCTGGCCAACCCGGCCGTCAGTTGTGGTATCGACACCCTGCAACCGATCGTCGACGGGTTGCCGCTGGCTTCGGTTCTGCCGCTGGTGTTTCAGGTCGATGGCTTTTGCTCCACGCCCTACCCGCCGGTGCTGGGTTTGTCGCTGGCGCAATGGGCGTTGCTGGCCTTTTCACTGACGGCTGTTCTGGTGCCGCTGGGCATCTATCGCAACCGCCGCCAGCCTTAGACAAAAGTCACGCCTCGGGCAAGCGTGCTGCGACATCCGGTACGCCTTGAATGTCGCAGCAGCATTGATCTGGATCAAGTCGCAGCCCTTGTAGTACGGGCCTTTCAGGCGTACCGGCAGGGGTGCGACAAACTGTCGCAAAATTGATTTTGAACGATTTATTGTTGCAGTTTCTGTAAAGGACTGTTGCGTAATAAGTCATAGTCAATGCCAAGTTACATATCTACAATCGCCCCCAATTTCCGTTCGGCACCGCTTGCGAGTCGCAGGATTAAAGGAGCTAAGGCTCTTTTCGCTGACTCTGTCGAGCATCGCCAGCGGCGATGCCGGGCTGACCCCCCTCCGTGATTTCCCGCACCAAATGGACTTGGTCTGAAGACAGGCCCGTTGCCTACGAAGTCAAAATAATAACCGTCGTTATATAAGGTTTTGCTGAGTCGCCACAGTGCTCCTCCATGCATGACCCTATTCGATCCCGTAAATGCTAACGCTTGGCAGGACGAAGTGTTGGCGACCAAAACACAAATTGCATTGAAGCAAGCTGCTCTAGAGGTCGTGAAATGAGTAAAAAGCGTTACCCCAGACTGTTTGGCATTCTGCCCTTTTTAGGCATGCTTTTTCTCAGTGGGTGCAATTGGACCCTGCTCGACCCTAAGGGTCAGGTCGGCATTGAGCAAAAGAACCTTATCCTGATCGCTACCGGCCTGATGCTGTTGGTGGTGATTCCGGTCATCCTGATGACCATCGCATTCGCCTGGAAGTACCGTGCTTCCAACAAGGCGGCCAACTACACGCCTGACTGGTCGCACTCGACCAAGATCGAAGTGGCGGTCTGGACCATCCCGGTACTGATCATCATTGCGCTGGGCTATGTCACCTACAAGACCACCCACTCGCTGGATCCGTATCGCCCTCTGGACTCCGAGGTCAAGCCGGTACAGATCGACGTGGTCGCGCTGGACTGGAAATGGCTGTTCATCTACCCGGAACAAGGCATTGCAACGGTCAACAAGATCGTCTTCCCGGCCAACACCCCGGTTAACTTCCGCGTGACCTCCGATGCGGTCATGAACTCGTTCTTCATCCCGGGCCTGGGCGGTCAGATCTACGCCATGGCCGGTATGACCACCAAGCTGCACCTGATCGCCAACGAGAAGGGTGAGTTCGACGGTATCTCCGCCAACTACAGCGGTGCGGGTTTCACCGGTATGAAGTTCAAGGCAATTGCCACCTCTCAGGCTGATTTCGACGCCTGGGTAAACGAAGTCAAGCAGTCGCCTAAGCAGCTGGAAGCAGCTGAGTACGAGGCTCTGGCCAAACCAAGCGAAAACAATCCGGTTGCGCTGTACGGCGCTGCACCGGCTGACTTCTTCCAGACCATCGTCGACAAGTACGAAGGCATGAAACGTGGCAAGCCTGTGCACCACGAGAAGGAAGCCAGCAAGGAAGTAGCCGCTGTGCAAGAGGTGGACACGAGTATGCATTCAGCTGCTGGGGCAGAGGAGTAAGAGATGTTCGGTAAACTAAGTCTGGATGCGATACCGTATCACGAGCCGATAGTCATGGTGACCATTGCCATGATCGCGCTCGGCGGTATCGCGCTGATCGGTGCTATCACCTATTTCCGCAAGTGGACCTACCTGTGGACTGAGTGGCTGACTTCGGTCGACCACAAGAAAATCGGGGTGATGTACATCATCGTCGCGATGGTCATGCTGCTGCGCGGCTTTGCCGACGCCATCATGATGCGTACCCAGTTGGCCATGGCCACTGGTGGCGGCGAGGGCTACCTGCCGCCCGAACACTATGACCAGATCTTCACCGCTCACGGTGTGATCATGATCATTTTCATGGCCATGCCATTCTTCACCGGCTTGATGAACATCGTTCTGCCGCTGCAGATCGGTGCGCGTGACGTGGCCTTCCCGTTCCTGAACTCCCTGAGCTTCTGGCTGCTGGTGTCCGGCGTTGCGCTGGTCAACATCTCCCTGGGCGTTGGTGAATTCGCCAAGACCGGCTGGGTTGCCTATCCGCCGCTGGCCGGGATTCAGTACAGCCCTGGCGTCGGTGTGGACTACTACATCTGGGCGCTACAGATATCCGGATTGGGGACAACGCTAACGGGCGTCAACTTCCTCGCCACCGTGCTGAAAATGCGCGCGCCTGGCATGAAGCTGATGGACATGCCGATCTTCACCTGGACCTGCACCTGGGCCAACATCCTGATCGTCGCATCGTTCCCGATCCTGACCGCTACACTCGCACTGCTGACTGTTGACCGTTATCTGGACTTCCACATTTTCACCAACGAGCTTGGTGGGAACCCGATGATGTACGTCAACCTGTTCTGGGCGTGGGGTCACCCTGAGGTGTACATCCTGATCCTGCCGGCGTTCGGCGTGTTCTCGGAAGTCATTTCGACCTTCACCGGCAAGCGTCTGTTCGGCCACAAGTCGATGATCTACGCCAGCGGCGCGATCTCGGTACTGGGCTTCGGCGTTTGGCTGCACCACTTCTTCACCATGGGTTCGGGCGCTAGCGTCAACACCTTCTTCGGTCTGGCGACGATGCTGATTTCGATCCCGACCGGTGTGAAACTGTTCAACTGGCTGTTTACCATCTACCAGGGCCGTCTGCGCTTCACCGCGCCAGTATGCTGGACCCTGGGCTTCATGATCACCTTCTCCATCGGTGGTATGACGGGCGTTCTGCTGGCGGTTCCAGGTGCTGACTTCGTTCTGCACAACAGCCTGTTCGTGATTGCTCACTTCCACAACGTGATCATCGGTGGCGCGGTATTCGGCTACATCGCCGGTTTCGCCTTCTGGTTCCCGAAAGCCTTCGGTTTCACCCTGAACGAGAAGTGGGGCAAAGCGGCCTTCTGGTTCTGGATCTCCGGCTTCTACGTGGCCTTCATGCCACTGTACGCGCTGGGCTTCATGGGTATGACCCGTCGTCTGAACAGCTCGACCAACCCTGCCTGGGAACCGTACCTGTACGTTGCCGTGGTCGGTGCGGTGCTGATCCTGTTCGGTATCGCCTGTCAGCTGATCCAGCTGTACGTTTCGATCCGTGATCGCAAGCAGAACATGGACGTCACCGGTGACCCGTGGAACGGCCACACCCTGGAATGGTCGACTTCGTCGCCACCACCGTTCTACAACTTCGCCACCCTGCCAGTTAATGCCGGCCTGGATGCATTCACCGAAGCCAAGCGTGATGGCTCTGCGTACAAGGCACCTGCCAAGTACAGCGCGATCCACATGCCGAACAACACCGCCACTGGCGTGTGGATGGGTGCACTGATCACTGTGTTCGGTTTCGCCATGATCTGGCACATCTGGTGGCTGGTTGTCGCCAGCCTGGTTGGCACCATTGCTGTCTTCGTTGCTCACGCTGCACGTGACGACCAGGGCTACATGGTTCCTGCAGAGGAAGTCGCCCGCATCGAGGGTGAGCGTTTGAAGGCCTTGGGCCTGGCAACCGGCTCCCCAGTGCATGGCGCACGTGTCGAATCGTTTGAACGGGTTTAATCAATGTCCAGTCATGTATTGAATGCTGATGCTGCTCATGGTCACGACCATGGGCACGAAGAACACCACGACTCGGGCCCGATGACCGTATTCGGTTTCTGGCTCTACCTGATGACCGACTGCATCCTGTTTGCGTCGATCTTCGCGGCCTTCGGGGTACTGTCGAATAACTTCGCCGGTGGCCCGTCGGGTCATGACATCTTTGAACTGAACTACGTACTGGGTGAAACAGCGCTGCTGCTGTTCTCCAGTATCACCTTCGGTTTCGCGATGCTGGCGATGTACAAGGGCAACAAGAATGGTGTGCTGGCCTGGTTGGCCATCACCTTCCTGTTGGGCCTTGGCTTCATCGTGATGGAAGTCAACGAGTTCCACCTGCTGATCTCTGAGGGCTTCGGTCCTCAGCGCAGTGGCTTCCTGTCGGGCTTCTTTGCACTGGTGGGTACTCACGGTCTGCACGTGACCGGCGGCCTGATCTGGATGGCTGTAATGATGTACCAGATCAACAAGAAGGGTATCACCGCGACCAACAAGACCCGCATGAGCTGCCTGAGCCTGTTCTGGCACTTCCTGGACGTGGTCTGGATCTGCGTGTTCACCGTTGTCTACCTGCTGGGGGTTCTGTAAATGGCTAACGCTCACCATAGTCACGACGCCAGCCACGGCAGCTACAAGTCGTACGCGATCGGTTTCATCCTGTCGGTCATCCTGACGGTCATTCCATTTGGTCTGGTGATGTACCCAAGCCTGCCAAAAGACATGACCATCCTGATCGTGGTGGCCTTCGCAGTGATCCAGGTAGTAGTCCATCTGTTCTACTTCCTGCATCTGGACAGCTCGCGTGAGCAGCGCTGGAACGTCAGTGCCTTCCTGTTCACAGGGCTGGTTATCGTGCTGCTGGTCGGTCTGTCCCTGTGGATCATGTTCAGCATCCACACCAGCATGATGGCGAAGTGAGGTAGACGGCATGTCCTTTAAGCACTTTATCCAAATCACCAAACCGGGGATCATTTTCGGTAACGTGCTTTCTGTGGCAGGCGGTTTCTTCCTTGCCGCGCAAGGGCATGTCGACTTCGCACTGTTCCTGGCGACGGTTATTGGTACTTCGTTGGTGGTGGCGTCCGGTTGCGTGTTCAACAACTGCATCGACCGTGACATCGACCTGAAGATGGAACGTACCAAGAACCGCGCCATGGTTCAGGGCCTGATCTCGCTGAAACTGGCGCTGGTCTACGCCACCCTGCTCGGGGTGGCCGGCTTTGGCCTGCTGTACGTCAAGGCCAACCCGCTGGCGGCGCTGTTTGCCCTGATCGGCTTCATCATCTACGTCGGCTTCTACAGCCTGTACCTGAAGCGTAAATCGGTGCACGGCACCCTGGTTGGCAGCCTGTCCGGTGCCATGCCTCCGGTGATCGGTTACTGCGCCGTGAGCAACAGCTTCGACCTGGCTGCGCTGACCCTGCTGGTGATGTTCAGCCTGTGGCAGATGCCGCATTCCTATGCGATTGCGATCTTCCGCTTCAACGACTACCTCGCAGCGTCGATTCCGGTATTGCCGGTAAAGCGCGGCATTGGGGTCGCCAAGAAGCACATCCTGCTGTACATCATCGCGTTCTTGCTTGCCACCCTGATGCTCACCATCGGCGGTTACGCCGGCATGAGCTACATGGCGGTAGCAGCGGCCATGGGCATGTACTGGTTGTACATGGCCTGGACCGGCTACAAGGCAGTAGATGATCGCCTCTGGGCACGCAAGCTGTTCGTGTTCTCGATCTTCACCATTACCGCCCTGAGCGTGATGATGTCGCTGGACACCAAAGTGCCGACCGAGTTGTTGCTGACTTACGCGCACTGACAGTCGCCTGCTTCATGAAAAGCCCCGGCTCAATGCCGGGGTTTTTTTTGGGCGCGTTTCCGTATGCCTGCGTTTTTTCGCTGCGTTTAGTCTGCTGCCATCTTCAATCAGATCGAGTTGGCAGCATGAGCATTTTGACAGTGTATTTTTGTGGTACCGGTTCCCATCGCTTTGACGACCTTCACCCCAATTTCTGGGATGGTGAGTTGGTGTCGACGCTGGCCTCTAACACGCAGGGCCGGGAGTTTGCTGATTGGATCATCATTGATGGCCCAGGAAGCGGCAACCTGCAGGCGGATGAAATGTTTGTCGAAAACAAGGCGTACGGCATGACCGGCACCTTGTTTGGCAGAGGTTGGGATGAAAACGTAGGTCATGCACTGCAGATCATCAAAGGCCGCTGCGATTGGCAGCGTCAGGATTTGACCGAGCAGGAGTACAACCAGCTGAAAGCCGCCGGTGTTCCGATCAAGGACCTTGAGGCTAGTGGTTCCTGGTTCTGGCGTCGCTATAGCTATGGTAAGCGTGACGTTACACCACAGCAGTTGCAGGAACAGATCATCAAGACCTTCCGCAAGAACGGCGTCATCCCTACCCAAGTGAACATGGTTGGCTGGAGCCGTGGTGGCATCAGTTGCCATATGCTGGCCAACGCCATGGCCAACGACGCAGCGCTCAAGCACATACCGGTGAATATCTTTGCAATCGACCCGGTACCTGGCTTGCTCAATTTCCAGGATAACCGGGTAAAACTGGCAGCGAACGTGAAGGAGTATGTAGCGTTCTACGCACGCGACGAGCGCTCCAAAGGCTTTGCTTGTGTCATTCCGCAGACCGCCAGCAGCACCCGTACATGCGTGTACCCGATGCCGGGCCGACACGCTACCCTGGTGGGCAATGCCGCTGCCGACGGTGCCTCGGGGGACAAGGCGTTGGCCGAGCCGGGGTTGATCGTGCGGCATTTCGCGGAAACCTGCCTGACCCGTTGGGGCACCTCGTTGAGCAAGCGTCTGCAGTTGAATGAAGGGCAGTTGAAGGTGCATCACAAGGTCTTGAACGACCACGACCCGCGCTATCAGGCCATGCGCAAGCACTCTTATACCCTCATCACCGAATCGGATAAAAACGAGCGAGCGGTGAGCCTGGGCAGTAACGGTGTGCCGTTTTCTTCGATTCAGGGTAGCCACCTGAGCCCCAAATCCGGCTTGGCCACGCCGCTGGAGTGGCATGACGGGGCGTACAAAGACATTTGTTAAGCCACACAATTTTCTTCGGTAGCTCTGGACAGCGGTGACCTTGGCGCTCTATTGTTTGCCTCGGCCACCGCAGTGGCCAACGTCGCTCGGACGGTTCCGGGCGCTTACGTCTTCGAGGAAGCCATGGCTGACCAAGGTTCGCCGCGCCGCTTTGCGCGCATTGATCGTCTCCCCCCTTACGTCTTCAACATCACCGCCGAACTCAAGATGGCTGCACGCCGTCGTGGCGAGGACATCATCGACCTGAGCATGGGCAACCCCGATGGGGCTACGCCACCGCACATCGTCGAGAAACTGGTGCAGGTTGCCCAGCGTGAAGACACCCACGGCTATTCGACATCCCGCGGCATTCCACGCCTGCGCCGCGCCATCTCGCGTTGGTACAAAGAACGCTACGAGGTCGACATCGACCCTGAGAGCGAAGCCATCGTGACCATTGGTTCCAAGGAAGGTCTGGCGCACTTGATGCTTGCCACCCTCGACCATGGCGACACGGTGTTGGTGCCCAACCCCAGTTACCCGATTCATATCTACGGTGCCGTGATCGCAGGCGCCCAGGTGCGTTCCGTGCCGTTGGTGCCGGGCGTGGACTTCTTCAATGAGCTGGAGCGGGCGATTCGCGAGTCGATCCCCAAGCCGAAGATGATGATTCTCGGCTTCCCGTCCAACCCGACCGCGCAGTGCGTAGAGCTGGACTTCTTCGAGCGCGTGGTGGCACTGGCCAAACAGTACGACGTGCTGGTGGTTCACGACCTGGCCTACGCCGACATCGTCTACGACGGCTGGAAAGCCCCGTCGATCATGCAGGTGCCGGGTGCCAAGGACATTGCAGTGGAGTTCTTCACCTTGTCCAAAAGCTACAACATGGCGGGCTGGCGGATTGGCTTCATGGTCGGTAACCCGGAGCTGGTCAATGCCCTGGCGCGGATCAAGAGCTACCACGACTATGGCACCTTCACACCGCTGCAGGTCGCGGCGATTGCCGCTCTGGAAGGCGATCAGCAGTGTGTGCGCGACATCGCCGAGCAATACCGGCAGCGGCGCAACGTGCTGGTCAAAGGCCTGCACGAGATTGGCTGGATGGTTGAAAACCCCAAGGCCTCGATGTACGTCTGGGCAAAAATCCCCGAGCCGTATGCGCACCTGGGGTCGCTGGAGTTCGCCAAGAAAATGCTGGCCGAGGCCAAGGTCTGCGTATCGCCAGGCATCGGGTTTGGTGATTACGGCGACGATCACGTGCGTTTCGCCCTGATCGAGAACCAGGACCGTATCCGTCAGGCACTGCGTGGTATTCGCCAGATGTTCCGCGCAGACGGCCTGGAACTGCCGAAAGCGACCAAGCCAGCCCGCGATTAAGATCGCAGGCAAGCCTGCACCCACAACGGTTGGGGCAGGCTTGCCTGTGATACTCAAGCCCTCTGCAGGCGCATCTGCACCAACGCCACCCGCTCACCGCGCTGATTGCTGCGCTCTTCGATCCCGTAGGGCACAAAGCCCAACTGTGGGTACAACAACAGGCCGGCGGTGTTCTGGTTGAAGCAGGACAATTCCACGTCCTTGGCCTGGTAATGCTCCCGTGCCATCGCGATCATTTGTTCGATCAGGTAACGGGCTACACCCTGGCCCCGGGCTGCCGGGTCGACAATCACATTTCCAATCGAACAGCGCCCGCCTCGTTCCCATTCATAGAAGTTGGCGAAGCCGACAACCCGCCCATTCAACTCGACCACCGTTGAGTTGGCGCGCTGATCAATGGAGGCTTGCAACTGTGCCTCGGTCAACGGAAACGAGGCTTTCGGGAACATGAAGTAGAGCTCTTCCGGGCCTTGTGGGAAGGAGCAGAGCAGTGCGAGATCAGCAGCGACAACAGGGCGGTGAGTCAACGACATCAAAGGCCTCCTTGGCCGGGCAATAGCAGTTTGTCGGGAACGCGAATTTAATGTTGGCGCCCACTGTTCAAATACTGGGCGAAGCATAGAATATTGCTCGGGTTTCTCCCTATAACGATATTCCTCCCCCCTGTTCCCCATCATGTCCGAAAACAATCCTTGTTTGAATTGCGGTGCCTGCTGCGCGTATTTCCGTGTGTCTTTTTTCTGGGGTGAATGCAGCTCGGCTGGCGGGCTGGTGCCCGACGAGTTGGTCGAGCAGATCAGCCCTAGCCGTGTTGCCATGCTGGGCACAGGGTGTAAGCCCAGCCGTTGCATCGGCCTTGAGGGTGAAGTGGGCAAGGCGGTCAGTTGCTCGCTGTATGAACAACGCTCAACGCCTTGCCGTGAGTTTGATGCGGCCTGGGTCAATGGCCAGCCCAATCCGTCCTGCGATAAGGCGCGGGCGGCCCATGGGTTGCCACCGCTGGAAGCCAACGAGCCGAGCTGGCCAGACGATGACGGCGCCTCTGCCGCCTGAGCCGTCTGGCTTTGTGCGTAACAGCTCGAAAATACAAGCGTCGAGCGGCGTGATCGCTTAGGGTGGCGCACTTTTGAAACGGTCAAATGGATATGACAGTGCGCCCAAGTTACCTCTCGATCAGCTTGATGCTGTTCCTTTGCAGCCTGTTTTTCGATGCCCTTGAGCTGAATACGGGCAGCGCGTTTTCGGCGATGCATTTGCTGATTGCCGGCTGGTGGGGCGTTATTTTCGAGCTCTATGGCTGGTTCGCCAACCCGTTGCTCGCTCTGGCCTTGTTGTGTCGACGGCGCTGGCCGAGGTTGGCGTTAGTCATAGCCCTGGCGGCCTGGGGGCTGGCGCTTTCCTGCCTGTGGATAAGCCGGGTGCCGGACAACCATAGCTATGATTTTGCCCGTGTGGCCGGGTTTGGTTGGGGCTACTACCTCTGGCTCGCCGCGTTTACAGTGTTTGCCGCAGGGCAGGGCTGGCATTGTTGGCAGCGACGAAAAGGTGTCGAAATACCCCGTTGGCGCCTGCTCGACTGGCTGCTTCTGATCGCACTGAGTGCCACAGTGTTCTGGGCCAGTGGCAACCTTGGGCCGCTGCATCAGGTAAAGGTCGAGCGCCAGACGGTATCTGCCGAGGACAGCATGGCGCCTCAACGGCTGGCTGAGGTGCCCCACTGAACCACCACTCTACCGACCACGATCAGGCACGGCTGTGTAGTCAGGCGTATCGCGCCATCAGCCGTTGCGCCTGCAAATAGGCCACCCAAGGGGGCAATGCTTCCCATTGTCTTGGCGCTGTCCGGCCTGCATGCTGCGTCTTTCTGTCGATCTGCTGACGTTCCCAAGGACCTAGAACATGAAAAAAACGACCCTTTGCGCCGCGCTATTGCTGTGTACAACGACGCAAGCGGTGCTGGCGAAAGACGGCTACTCGGCGGCGTACAGCCAGTGCATGGATGCCTCCGGCGGTGTCACCTCCACCATGAATGAATGCAGCGGCGCCGAGATCAAGCGCCAGGACGCTCGCTTGAACCAAGGCTATAAAACCGCCATGGCCGGCCTGGAACCTGCCCAGCAAGGCAAATTGCGTGATGCTCAGCGTGCATGGATCAAATACCGTGATGCCAACTGCGGTATGTACTACACCCTTACCGGCGGCACCATGGACATACTCAATGGTGCAGCGTGTACCCTGCGCATGACCAAGGAGCGGGCAGATGAGTTGGCCACGTTGCTTGGGCCATAATGGTGCTTGACCCTGGCAGATGAGCGGTGTTGCATGCATCAACTGATCTGCAAACAGTCATATATGTTCCGGGGTATAGTTGCAGGCCTTGGAACATACTCCGGCAACGCAGTAGTTATGCCTGTTTGAAACAGCACATACCATCTTTGATGAATCGTTTAATGGCTTTTATCAGGGTGAAGTTCACGGTGTGCCGTGCCCGTGCAGCGTGGCCCATGCAGCGCTTGAACGGCTGCTTGGCGTTGCTACTTATTGACTTTGATAAGGGGCAAAAGGATGATGGCAATATGATGGTGTTTTTGAGTTTGTTAGAATTCTGTACGCCACGGTTATCCCCATGGGTAGCGGCCGGGTCAAGTGTTTAGTTGCTCTATGGAAAGAAGGTCAGCCATGTCCCTGTTGTCGAGCGAACCCTTGCCCCCGACGTTGGAACATAAGGCGCTGCTGAGCATCCTTGATGACTCGTTGGCGATTGCCGAGTTTTCACCCGACGGCACCCTGCTGTCTGCCAACGGCCTCTACCTGAAACTCTTCGGCTATTCACCTGCGCAACTCTGCGGCCTTCACCATCGAATGCTATACGCCAGCAGCCTGAGCGATGTCTCGGCGTGTGATCGGCTATGGGGCAGCCTCAGGAACGGGCAGGCCATCAGCGGCCAGTACCCGTACACGAGTGCTGATGGTCGCCAGCTGTGGTTGGCCGCAACCTATAAAGCGGTCTTCGCGGCTGATGGGCGAGTGGCCAAAGTGGTCCAGTTCGCGGCCGATGTCACTGCCCGTGTCGAGCAGGAGCACCTTGAACACGAGCGTACACGGCTGATCTCGCTGTTTGCCGAGCATTCGCACAATGCGCTGGTGCTGGCGGATCACAAGGGCTGTGTGCTGTTTGCGAATGACGCGGTGCACAGGCTGTTTGGCTACACGCCGCAGGAGTTGCTCGGCAAGCCGCTCATGCAACTGTTCAACAGCCTGCAGGCCCAGATCACGCCCTTGAGCGAGGTGCTTGAACACCTGGACACCGGGAACTCCTACAGCAGTGAAGAACTGCTTTACAGCAAGCATAAACAGCCCCTGCTGTGCGCCTTGCGGGTCAACCCTATTGTTGATGGGCAGGGTGCGTTCAGTCACGTCGTCTGCGTGGTCAACGACCTCACCGATGCCAAGATCCATGAAGTGCTGCAGCGCAAGGCGCTGGAGTCGATGGCGGGTGAGGCACCGCTGGCCGAAGTGATGACGCTGATCTGCAACGAAGTCGAGCGCATTGCGCCCGAGGTGGTTGCCTCGATTCTGCGTGTCGATGAACACTGCATGCTGCGCCCGCTGGCCAGCCCAAGCCTGCCGCAGAGTTTCGCACGCGCGCTGGACGGTGTGGTGATTGGCCCCGATGTCGGCTCCTGTGGCACGGCTGCCTTTATCGGTTCGCCGGTACACGTGCGTGATATTGAAAACGACCCGCTCTGGGCTCCCTATAAACACCTGCCACTGCCTCTGGGATTGCGCGCCTGCTGGTCGACACCGATCAAAACCAGCGCAGGCCAGGTGATTGGTACCTTCGCCTTCTATTATCGGGAAGTGCGCGACCCCAGTGAGTTTCACAAGCGGCTGGTGCAGATCTGTACCCACCTGTGCGCCTTGGCCCTGGAGCGTGATAGCGCGCGCCTGAAGATCCGTCAGTTGGCGTTCTACGACAGCCTCACCGGGTTGCCCAACCGAAATCTGCTGCTGGCCAATGCTGACCAGGCGATTGCCAGCGCCGAGCGCAACCATCAGTCGCTGGCTGTCCTGTTCATCGACCTTGACCGCTTCAAGCAGGTCAATGACTCCTTCGGTCATCCGGCGGGCGATGACCTGCTGTGCCTGATCGCCGAGCGCTTGCGCAGCGATGCCTACAACAGCGAGATCATCGGGCGCTGGTCGGGCGATGAGTTCGTCATCGTCCTCAACCCCTGTACCGCCGCCCAGGCTGTCGATACCGTAGAGCGCCTGCAGGCATTGATTTCCATGCCCTGTGACATCGGTGGTATTACCCTGATGCCGTCCGCCAGCATTGGCATCAGCCAGTACCCGGATGACGGTCAGGATATGGAAACCCTGCTGCATTGTGCCGACCTTGCCATGTACCAGGCGAAAACCCACGGGCGTGGTCGCTTCAGTTTCTTCAGCAACGACATGAACCAGCTTGCTCAAGAACGCCTCACCCTCGAAATCGCGCTGCGCAATGCCTTGCAGGGGCAGCGCCTGCAACTGCACTACCAGCCATTGGTGAACCTGAAGACGGGCGCCCTGTTGGGGGTTGAGGCGCTGGCACGCTGGCATGACCCGGTCTTTGGCCATGTGTCGCCGACCCGCTTTATTCCACTGGCTGAAGAGTCCGGCTTGATTGGCGCGCTAAGCGATTGGGCGCTCACGCAAAGCTGTCGGCAACTGGCTCAATGGCGCCGCGAGGGCTTGGTGGTGCCGGGGGTATCGGTGAACCTGTCAGCGACCAACTTCCATAACCGCGACCTGCCACGGCAGATCATCGACACGCTCAAGCAATACGCACTACAGCCCCATGACCTGACCCTGGAAATTACCGAAAGCGTCATGCTCGATCCCAACCCGAGCATCATGCTCAACCTGCACGAATTGCATGCGCTGGGCATTGAGTTGGCGATGGACGATTTCGGCACCGGTTATTCCAGCTTGAGCTACTTGCGGCGCATTCCGTTGAGCACCCTCAAACTGGACAAGAGCTTCGTCCATGACATGGAGCACGACACGGCCGCACAGGCCCTGACCCGCGCAGTGATTCGCATTGGCGAGAGTCTGAACCTCACCGTGGTAGCCGAAGGTGTGGAGAACGAAGCGCAACGTGCGCTGCTTCAGATTCAAGGTTGCGAAGTGGGGCAGGGCTACCTGTTCACCCGCCCGTTGCCTCCCGAACAGTTGGCGGAATGGTTGGGGAGCAGCGCCGGGGGCCTGTGATGCGACCTGTTGTGCTCAGAAGCGGTAGCCGACGTTGATCATCATCGCCGCCGTGCCGAGCAGTACCACTTCCGCGCCCACCGGGCCCAAATGCGCACCAACTGAAGGGACGATTGCCGGGGCGATCCCCAGGTGGTTCAGCGGGATCTTGTCCTGATAGTCATCCTTGTAGCCGTAGATCAACCCACCGGTGAGCTTGGCGTACACTGGCCAGGTGTCGTTTTCCCAGGTTTTTCCCACGTAGCCGTAATACGAGCGTTGATAGAATGAGTTACGAAATGTCGTGATTCCCCAGAGGGTCGAATCCGCATAATTGCGTTCCAGGCCGATCAGCTCCTGGTTGTTGTTGTGTTCGGGGTCGTAGCTCCAGTGTTTGGTATAGGCACTGGTCTGCAGGTACCAGAAGTCTTTCTTTTCTGCCGCCATGCTGGTGCCGCACACGGCCAGCATCAGCAGCGGTACACCCAGCCGTCTGGCATAACGAGAGGCGGGTTTCAGGCGGCGAGGGCAAGGCAAGGCCGGCCTGAGGAGGGAGGCGGTAGCTGGAATCATCGCGGTTCCTTGCGCGTGAAGCCTGTCTGGGACAAGGCAGCGCGGTTGTTGATCGCCGAGCAGAGAGCGTCGCATTTCACTCTAGCGCGACCGCTTGATTACGCCACTTCAGTGCGTTTGGCGATCACTTGTGCCGTAGCAGTTCACAGCGCCGTTTTTCCAGGTTGAGGTTCTGTTTTGCCAGTTCTTCGGCCAGCTCCGCCAAGCGTCTTTCACCGTAAGCGATGACGGCCTCTTTCGAGGGGTACAAGTCCTCGATGTGGTAGTTGCGACCGGCTTCGGTGCAATCGTACGCACTGCCAATGTAGCCCCTGGCGACCAACTCTATCTCCAGGGGCTGAAAGCTGCGTGTCAGCAGCCAGGCTTTATAAGGGTAGGTTCTCTCGTTCATACCTGTGTTCTGGGTGTCAGGCCAGCAGGTCTTCGTAAAATGCCCCATAAGGCTTTTCGGGGTGGGCAATCTGGATTTCAAGGATCCACAGGCCGGCATTCGGGCAGCGCTCGAAATCCCCCAGGTCGCCTCCCCGGTAGATCGCATGCGGGAAATCGCTGACACGGTGGCCCTTGATGTTCAGGTTCAAGCGCCAGCCCATGGCCTCGGCTTGCTCCTCGGCGTAGCGATAGAGTTCCTGCCCCGCGACGCGCTCATTGGCCCAACGCTGTTGCACCGTGTCGAACAGCGTTTTGGCGGCAGCGGCGCAGGCCACCATTTGCGCATCCGTACCGGTGGTGAAGGTTGCCCCGGCGTCGCCCTCGTGCCCGTGCCATACCGCACCCATGTCGATGAAGAAAATATCGTCTTCACCCAGCACCGGGTCACCCTCGGAGCGCTCCTTGAACATCTTCAGGGTGTTGCTGCCAAAACGCACCAACAGCGGATGCCAGATGCGTTGCATCTCCAACTCGGCGAGCACCTGTTTGCCCAGTGCAATAGCCTCGGACTCGCGCATGCCGGGACGGATCAATGCCGACAGCGTGTCGATCGCACGCCAGGTCATGGCTTGCGCGTACTTCATGGCCTCGATGTCGTAGACCTCGCCCACGGCTTCCTTGGCTTGTGCGTTCATGCAGGGCTTCCTTTCCTGATAAGGGTGTTTCGCTATATTAATATCTATATAGCGCTGGGTGCGACGGCTTTTTTGGCCAGGTGCTCGAAGTGTCTATCTGCCTGATGCAAGTCAAGCGCAAGTGGGCACGTTGGCCTAGAGTGAAACAACGACCTCCACCCGTTAAGGTGTTTGAACATGAGCAGATCACTCCCCGTTGTTGGTTTGGCGTTGTTACTGGTCAGTTGTGGTGTCGGCGCGCAAACGCCGCCTGACGCAGACCAGCAGTGGCAGCAGCACATGACCGAAATGCGCACAATGCACGAACGCTGGATGGCCAGCAAAACCCCTGAAGAGCGTCAGGCAATGATGAAGGCTCACCAGCAGGCCATGGGTAACGGCATGTACGAAATGGGCGGCTGCATGGGCGGTGGCAAAATGATGGGGGGGATGAACCAGGGTTCGATGATGAACCAAGGCCCCATGATGAACCTCGACTCCGTGGAAAAAGTCGACAAGGCCATTGCACACATGGAGCAGATGATCGAGCAACTGCGCAAGCATCGGGAAATGCTTTCCAAGCCGTGAGCCTAGACCGTCGGCCAGTGTTCACATACCCTGACGCCGACGTTTACCGAGCCACCTGTTTCCTATGATTGCCCACCTCGCGATATTCCTTTGTACCCTGACGGCCATGGAAGGTGTCGGCTACCTGGCGCACAAGTACGTCATGCATGGCTGGGGCTGGTTTTTGCACCGGTCCCATCATGAAAAACACCTGGGCGCCCTGGAAACCAACGACGTTTACCTGCTGGCCCTCGCACTGGTGGCCGTCGGCCTGATCGCAGAGGGCAACGCCGGCCATGACCCGCTGCAGTGGATCGGTGCCGGCGTAGCAGCGTTTGGTGTGATCTATATCGTCATCCATGACGGCATCGTGCACCGCCACTGGCCGGTGCGACCCAGGCCGCGCCATCCATACCTGAAGCGGCTGTACCGCGCCCACCTGATGCACCACGCGATAAAAGGCCGGAAAAACAGCGTGTCGTTTGGGTTTCTCTATGCCCCGCCAGTGCGGCGGCTGAAACAGCAACTGCGCGAGCGACACCTGAATGGCAAAGCGTTGACCTGAGACCAGGTTTCGTTTGCTGGATACGTTACTGTCGGCCATGCAAAGTGGCGGGCCGAAAATGCGACCCACTACGAACAGCGTTATTCACGGGAGAAAACCTGAAGGGTTGCTCAGGGAGAGCAGCGTATCGACCTTATGGCGTATTACAGAGTTCAGACATGATAAAACAACAAGAATCAAAGAGCAGGGATGCCATCCTCAAGCGGCTGGCCCGCGTCGAGGGGCAGGTTCGCGGCATCCAGGCAATGATCACGCGCGGTGATGAGTGTGAAGCGGTTGCCCAGCAGTTTAGTGCGGCACGCAAGGCCCTCGACAAGGCCTATCAGGAAATGTTGGTGTGCCTGGTGGAAGACGCGATCCTCAGCCCTGAACAGAGCAATCAGGAAAAACTCGCCCAGGTTCGCGCCATCTTTACCAAGTACACCTAAGCCACGGCTTGAACACGGGCTTGCCAGAGGATGGCATAGCCCAGCCCCATCAGCAGCCATCCCAGCAGGGGATGGAAGACACTGCGCCACAGCCGGCTTTGCGGGTCAAAACCCACCCCATGAATGAAGCCGCTGGAGATACCCAGCATGCTCAGCATGATCAGCCGGTGACTGTAGTGGCCATCGGCGTCCAGCATCACCGCCGGGTGGATCAGGAAAATCAACGTCAACGGTGTCGCCAGCAGCAGCGACACAGCGCGGCTGTAACCGCGCTGTAGCCAAGGACGGGGCTTACTGGTCACCCGTCACCTCTTCATCAAGGTTCTGGTGGGTTTCCAGCCACAGGGCGTTGATGATGCCGAAGCTGCAGGCCAACAGTACGCCGAGTATCCAGGTGAAGTACCACATGATGTTCTCCTTGCCGCGTTGGGCGGCGGGTGTGCTGTTCGGCGCAAGGCAGACCTGCGCCGAACAGGCTCGGATCAATACAGCCCGTGAGGGTTGGCTTCGATGGTCTTGTTGGTCAGGCGTCCCCACATGCGGGTGTAGCACCACAGTGTGTAACCCAGGATCAGCGGCACGAAAATGCACGCCACGATGAACATGATGCCCAGGGTCTTCTGGCTGGAGACCGCGTCCCATACCGTCAGGCTGGAGGCGGCATCGAGGCTCGATGGAAACACGAACGGGAACAGCGCAAAGCCGGCGGTGCAGATGGTGCCGACAATCGTCAGGCTACTGCCGAGGAAGGCCACGCCCGCGCGGTTCAGTTGGGCACCGAGCAGGGCCAGCAACGCGCCGGCAAAGCCCAGCACCGGGGCGATGATCGTCAGCGGGTAGTGGCTGTAGTTGGCCAGCCAGCCGGCGTTACCCACCGCCACCTGTTTGCTCAGCGGGTTGATCGCACCACCGGTGTTGAGCCCATCGGCCAGGGTCAACCCAGGAATCGAGGCTACCAGCCAGGCGCCCGCACCGGCAAAGGCCGTCAGGTACACCAGGGCGCACAAGCGGGTGGCCACGCGGGACCGTGCATGCAGATCGGCATCGGTACGCAGCATCAGCCAAGCCCCGCCGTGCATACTCAGCATGCTCAAACTGACCACGCCAGCGAGCAGGGCGAACGGGTGCAGCAAACCGAAGAACGAGCCTTCGTAGCTGGAGCGCATCAACTCGTCGAGGCGGAACGGCAGGCCCAGAAACAGGTTGCCGAAGGCCACGCCAAACAGCAGGGCCGGTACGGCGCCACCGGTGAACAGGGCCCAGTCCCAGGCGTTGCGCCACTTCTGGTTTTCCAGCTTGCTGCGGTAGTCAAAGCCTACCGGCCGGCAGAACAGGGCAAACAGCACCAGCAGCATGGCCCAGTACAGCCCGGAAAACGCCACCGCATAGACCATCGGCCAGGCGGCGAACAGTGCGCCGCCGGCGGTGATAAACCACACCTGGTTGCCATCCCAGTGCGGCGCGATGGTGTTGATCGCCACCCGCCGCTCATTGTCGGTTTTACCGACGAAGGGCATCAGTGCCATGGCGCCCATGTCGAAGCCGTCGGTCAGGGCGAAGCCGATCAGCAGCACGCCAACCAGCACCCACCAGATCAGCTTGAGGCTTTCATAGTCGAACATGGTTGTCTCCTCAGGCGGCGGCCGGCTGCTGTTGTTCGAAGTGGTAACGCCCGGTGTGCAGGCTGGACGGGCCGAGGCGGGCGAACTTGATCATCAGGTACATCTCCACCACCAGCAGCAGGCTGTAGAAGGCGATCAGCGCGGTCAGCGAACCCCACACGTCGCCGGCCGACAGGCTGGAAGCGGACAGGTGGGTGGGCAGCACCTCGCCGATGGACCAGGGCTGGCGGCCATGCTCGGCCACGTACCAGCCGGTCTGCGCGGCGATCCATGGCAGCGGCAGGCTGAGCAGCGCCCACTTCAGCAGCCAGGGCTTGCGCTCCTCGTTCTTGTGCGCCGAGGCCCAGAAGGCGCAGGCGAACAGCGCCAGCATGAGGAAGCCGCAGGCGACCATGATGCGGAAGGTCCAGAACAGGCTGAACACGTTGGGGATGGTGTCCAGCGCGGCTTGCTTGATCTGCGCCTCGCTGGCGTCCACCACCTTGGCGGTGTACTTCTTCAGCAGCAGGCCGTAGCCAAGGTCCTGCTTGACCGCCTCGAACGCGGCAATGGTCGCGGCGCTCTTGTCGCCGCCACGCAGCTGCTCCAGCAGCGCGTAGGCCTGCATGCCGTAGCGGATGCGCAGCTCATGCTCGGCCACCAGCTGCTTGATGCCCTTGACCTCGGTATCCAGCGAACGGGTGGCGATCAAGCCCAGCGCGTAGGGAATCTTCACCGCGTAGTCGGTACGCATTTCCTCCTGGTTGGGCAGGCCGAACAGGGTGAAACCGGCCGGCGCGGGGTGGGTTTCCCACTCGGCCTCGATGGCCGCCAGCTTGGTCTTCTGTACGTCGCCGATCTCGTAGCCGGACTCGTCGCCCAGCACGATGACCGAGAGGATCGAGGCCAGGCCGAAGGCAGAGGCGATGGCGAAGGAGCGGCGGGCGAAGCCCAGGTCACGCTTCTTCAGCAGGTAGTAGCTGGAAATCGCCAGGACGAAGATCGCCCCGGTGACATAGCCGGCCGCCACGGTGTGGACGAACTTGACCTGCGCCACCGGGTTGAACAGCAGGGCGCCGAAGTCGGTCAGCTCCATGCGCATGGTTTCGTAGTTGAACTCCGCGCCGACCGGATTCTGCATCCAGCCGTTGGCGATCAGAATCCACAGCGCCGACATGTTCGAGCCAATCGCTACCAGCCAGGTCACGGCCAAATGCTGCACCTTGGACAGGCGGTCCCAGCCAAAGAAGAACAGGCCGATGAAGGTCGATTCGAGGAAGAACGCCATCAGCCCCTCGATGGCCAGCGGCGCACCAAAGATGTCCCCCACATAGTGGCTGTAGTAAGCCCAGTTGGTGCCGAACTGGAATTCCATCGTCAGCCCGGTGGTTACCCCCAGAGCAAAGTTGATCCCGAACAGCTTGCCCCAGAACTTGACCATGTCCTTGTACACCTGCTTGCCGGTCATGACATAGACCGACTCCATGATGGCTAGCAGAAACGCCAGCCCCAGGGTCAAGGGCACAAACAAAAAGTGGTACATCGCGGTGACTGCAAATTGCAGGCGCGACAGATCGACTACGGATTCCGAGATCATCTCGGTTTCTCCTCGGTGAGTTGCGAAGGGGGTGGCGTGCCGAATAGGTGGGCGTCGAAGCGCGCACTGCCGTTGACCGGCACCGTTGGTTCACTGAACCAGATGGCTTTTATGCTGAAGAGGATGACCAGCTTGACCACGAGGATGATGCCAATTTCCCGCACCAGCGGGATTCGCCATGGGGACTTGGGGGCATCGTTGGGCACGCTGTGACTCCGAGGTCGATCAGGCGGGCATTGCGACGACGTTCGAGGGGTAAACCTGGCGCCATCCAGCAATGTCTGCTGAGGAGTTTGGCGAGTGTTCCGGGGCTCAGAACACTCATGGCGCAATGCTACGTTATACCCGCGGGGGTATGTAAGGCGCGACCATTGACGCAAGTCAAGGCCACGCCAAGTAGTGCCCAAACAGGGCAAAAAAACACGGATTGCTCGGCCACTACTGCGCGCGTAAGCCTGCCAGCGGTTTGCGCCCGCCATGGATCAGCAGATGAACCACCAGGCCCGCGACCAGCCCCCAGAACGCCCCACCGACACCCAGCAAGGTGACATTGGCTGCGGTGGCCAAAAAGGTAATGAGGGCGGTCTCGCGGGTTCGGGCATCCACCATGGCATTGGCCAGGCTGCCGCCAATTGCGCCCAGCAAGGCCAAGCCCGCCAGGGTGGTGACGAAGGTGCGCGGCAACACCATGAACAGCGTTGCCAGGGTGACGCCGAAAATACCGACCATCACATACAGCGCGCCACACACCAGCCCGGCGATGTAGCGCTTGGACGGGTCCTCGTGGGCATCCTTGCCCGTGCAGATGGCTGCGGTAATCGCCGCCACATTGAACGCGTGCGCGCCGAACGGGGCCATCAGCAACGAACCCAGGCCGGTGACGGTGAGGATCGGGTTGGCGCTGGTCTTGAAACCGTCATTGCGCAACACCAGCATGCCCGGCATGTACTGCCCGGTCAGGGTGATGACAAACAGCGGCAGCGCCACACCCAGCAGCGAACCCAGCGAGAACTGCGGCACTTCAAACACCGGTGCGGCCAGGCTCAACTGCAGTTGCTGCACGTCGATTCTGTCCTGGGCCAAGAGCAGGGCCAGGCCGATCAGCAGAATGCCGACCACGGCAAAGCGCGAGGTGAAGCGGCGCAGCACCGCATAGGCCAGCACCAGCACAATCACCAACAGCGGGTCGGCGCTGGCGCCGCCAAACGCATTCACGCCAAACTGCAGCAGAATGCCCGCGAGCAGGCCTGCGGCAATACCGCTCGGAATCCAGCGCACCAGTCGCTCAAACGCACCGGACAGGCCCAGCACGATAAAGCCGATTGCCGACAGCATGTAGGCACCGATTACCTCGCCATACGGCGTGAACGGCATCACCGTCGCCAGAAAGGCCACACCCGGCGTAGACCAGGCGGTAATGATCGGCTCACGGTAGCGGTAGCTCAGCCAGGCGCCGGTCACGCCGACGCCGATACTCACCGACCACACCCAGGACGCCGTTTGCGCCGCGCTGAGTTGGGCCAGTTGCGCCGCCTGAAACACCAGCACGAACGTGCCGCCATAGTTCACGATGACTGAAATCAGTGCCGCAATGCTGGGGGATACAAGGTCGCTTGCGCGCAGGCCGGTTGTTGATCGAATCACGCGGGGGTTCCTTCCTGATGGGCTGACAACAGCAGGGAAGCACGTGCCGCATTCCCCGCCGAGTGAGGGAGGAGCGTAGCGCCTGGCTGGTGGGCCCGATCAGTCCAGTTAGCCCACGGCAACCAGACCACATCGGGCCAGCAGCAGGGCGGTAAACGGCTAGGTGATGGCCTTGACCAACCGTTGTATCGCCGTCTCGATTTCATGCGGGGTCAGCGCGGCAAACCCCAGCAACCAGCCGCCGACCGCTGGCGGCGTGGCGTACAGCCGGCTCAGCCCGGGCAACAAAATACCGGCCCTGGCCGCTTGCCGGATGGTCTCCGGCTCCGACCAGCCCTCGGCCAGCACACACGGCATGTTCAAGCCGCCCGGTGGCAGGCGCGCCGTGACGATAGGCGAGAGGTGGCGCTCCACCGCATCGGCCATCGCTTCACGGCGTACCGCATAGATTTTGCGCATGGCGCGAATGTGCGCGCCAAAGTGCCCGTCCTCGATAAAGCGCGCCAAGGTCAACTGCGCCAGTTGCGGGGTGTGGCCGTCGAGGATGCTGCGGGCGTAGCTCATGGGTTTCACCAGTTCCTGCGGCAGCACCATGTAGCCCATGCGCAAACCGGGGAACAGCGACTTGCTGAACGTGCCCAGGTAGATCGTCCGGTTGTACTTATCCACACCCTGCACGCAGGCCGTTGGCAAGCCCTCGTAATGGAACTGGCTGTCGTAATCGTCTTCGATGATCCAGCCCTGGCGCTCGGCCGCCCAGGCGGTCAGTTCCAGGCGCCGCTCCAGCGCCAGCGTGGCGCCGGTGGGGTACTGGTGCGATGGCGTCACATACAGGGTGCTGGCGCCGCTGGTGTCGGCGTACAGCCTGTCAGTGCGCAAGCCTTTCTCATCCACCGGCACCGGCACAATCTTCAACTGCGCCAACTCAAAGGCCTTGCGTGCGCCGAAGTAACCGGGGTCTTCCATGAGGATGGGTTTACCAGCATCGACCAACACCTGTGCACACAAGAACAGCGCTTGCCGGGTGCTGCTCAACACCAGCACCTGGTCTGCCGTCACCTTGGCCCCGCGCTCCAGGTTCAAGTAACCGGCGATGGCCTGGCGCAGCGGCTCGGCCCCTTGTGGGTCGCCATGTAACAAGGCGCTGGGGCGATAGTCCTTCAAGGCCTGGCGCTGCAGGCGCTCCCAGATGTTCATCGGGAAGGTACGGGTTTCCGGCAGCCCGGTTGCGAACGCCTTGACCTCCTGCTGATCGGCGACGCCGCCACTGGCCAGAATATCTGCACCCCGCGCACTGAGCGCCACGGCGCCATCCGCACGGGGCGGCAACCCGGCAAGGTTCGCCTTGCGCGTGCGGGTGCCACGCAAACTGGGCCCGATCTTCTCGGAGACGAAACTGCCAGAGCCTTCACGGCGAACGATATAGCCGTCCAACTGCAACTGAACGTAGGCCATCTCGACCGTGTCACGCGAGACACCCAACGACTGTGCGAGCGTGCGCGTGGCCGGCAGGCGCGAACCGGGTGCCAGCACACCGTCCAGAATCAACTGGCGCAGCGCACGCTGCACGCGTACACGCAGTTCCAGGGGCGCCAACTTCGGGTCGGCAATGCGGATCTTGAGCGTATCCAGCTCGAAATTGTGGGGCATGTGGTCCGTCAACCGCGCAACGCTATTCCTTGATAAGCCGGCCATCTTGGTGCGAGCGCACGGCGATGTCCATGACGAACACCACCGTGCCGTGCTGGCCCTGAGCGTTACAGCGCCATGCGGTACTCAATAAAGCCGGAGTTCTCAGCCACCCAGTTGTACAGCTTCTGCGCCCGCTTGTTGGTGTTGTGAGTGTGCCAATACAACCGCGCACACTGCTGTTGCCGGGCAAAGCGCTGCACCCACTCGATCAACAACTTACCGGTACCGCCACCCCGAATCGTCGGGGCTACGTACAAGTCTTCGAGGTAGCAGAAGTTATCCACCGACCAGGTTGAACGGTGCAACACCGCATTCACAAAACCGACCAGTTCATCACCCTGCACCGCAACGGCCGAATACACCGGCTCGTTCGGGTCGAGCATGCGCTGGAAGGCCATGCGCGTGGTTTCCTCGCTCAACGCCACCTCATAGAAATCCTGATAGGCCAGCCACAGCGGTAACCACTGTTCATAGTCGCTGCTTTGCACTGCACGTACCGTTACTGCGGTTTGCTCATTAGCCATTGCACTCACCTGCTACACATCAAGGTTGAATCGGGAAGACGTGCAGGGTAGAGCCATCAACCGCTGCCAAACCGACCACTTTACAGCGCCTGGGCAGGCCAATTACCCCCTATGGGCAACGCCTGCCCGAAGCCCACCTCAATCCACCCCATGCTCCGCCAGCGCCTGGCTTACATCGTCGGTTAGCGCCTTGGCCATCTCCCCCAAGTACCACGCCGACCACGCTGCCTGCGCGGAACCCTCGCCCATGGCGATATCCAGCGCCAGCGTGTTGGCGCACTTAAGCAGGTTCGAGGCGTATTCAAGGGCGAGGGCAATGGGGATATCAGGATTGACGCGGAAGAGGTGGTCATCCTGGCCGTAACGGCCGAAGGTGGTGGTGCCGGTGGTTTTCAGGTTTTTGAGGTTGGGCATGAGCGGCTTTCCATGTAATGCGGTATCACGGACACATCAGAGCGCCCGCAACCGGATAGTGGGTTACGCCTATTTTTCTCAAGCCGCCAAGCTTGGGTCGCTGATATGCAGCGATGTGGGGCAGGGTAGCGTGGTGTTGTAGATGGGACAAGTGAGAGGCTTGGTGAGTCGGGGGATGGAGTGAATAGCGATTCGATTTGCGGGGTATGGGGGACCTGTTTCTGCTGTCGGTAGTAGATTTTTTGATGTTCTATTTGGGGTAGAAGCCCTGCGTGGCGGACTGCTTTCGGCCATAAGCTGCCCGTCGAAATCCATGAAACGGGGTAGGCCAGCGAACACTTGGGAACGACGCAAGCTCGCTTTGGCGAGCAGCTGCTAGTCAGCCCCATGCGTTTTTCTACGCCACGGCCCTTTGTGCAAAAAGCGTTTCGACCATAAAGTCGATGAACACGCGAAGCTTCGGAGCAAGATGCTTGCTCGACGGCCACAGTAGACGGAACGTGCCTTGGTGTTCGACATGCGCGTCCAGCACCGAAACCAGCTCGCCCCGTTCGATGGCCTGTCGCACCATAAAGTCCGGTAGGCACGCGATGCCCAAGCCCGCGATGGCCACGTCCATCAACGCCCCAGTGGTGTTGCACACCATTGAGGCCGGCAGCGTCCATTCCGGCGCGTCTTCGCCGCGCGCCAACGGCCAAGCCTCGAACTTTCCCGTGGAGGGAAACTTGTGCTGTAAGCAGACATGGTGCCCCAAGTCAGCGGGAACCTCGGGCGATCCTTGGCTCGCCAGGTAGCTGGGCGATGCGACTAATTGCAGGCGGTAGCTTCCGAGCGGCCGCGACATGAGGCGCGAATCGGTCGGTTCGCCGGTACGCATCACCACGTCGAAGCCTTCATCAATCACGTCCACCAGCCGATCTGAGAAATCCACGTCCAGCTCAATAGCTGGATAGCGATGCATGAAGGCCGTCAGCGCGGGCATGACCAGCATTCCGACCAAGGGCAGGCTGATGCGCAGCCGACCCTTGGGCGCTTGCTGGGTTTGGGACAGCTCAAGCTCGGCCGCCTCGGCTTCACAGAGAATGCGCCGGCAGCGTTCCACGAACAGGCCACCTTCGGCGGTCAGCGTGATGCTGCGCGTACTTCGGTGGAACAGGCGCACGCCCAGCCGTTCCTCCAGCCGGGACACGCTTTTTCCCACGGCTGACGATGATATCCCTATGTTGCGCCCAGCCTCGGAGAAACTGCGGGTATCCGCTGCCTGCATGAAAATCGCGATGCCGCTCAGCCACTCCATCGTCGCGCCTATCTAGGAAAATTAGTCCGATATGTTCTGAATATAAGCATTATGGTTTTATAACGGAAATAACAACAAGATGACTGCCCACATTCACTTCGTGCCGGTTCCGTGCCATTGAGTCCGCAATCGACACCCGAAAAGGCAGTCCTATGGTTCGTTCAACAACAACTCTTGGCTGTGGCGCGCCAAGCGCACACCTTCCCGTCACATCACTGCTGGCCCTAGCGCTGGCCGGCTTCGTCACGATCCTAACGGAAGCCTTGCCGGCGGGTTTATTACCTCAGATCAGCGCCGGCTTGGGAGTCTCCGAGGCACTAGCCGGGCAGCTCGTAACCATCTATGCCATCGGTTCGCTGTTAGCGGCGATTCCTTTGACCGCCGTCACGCAGGGCGTGCGCCGCCGCCCGCTGCTGCTGGCGGCAGTCGCGGGCTTCGTGGTCGCTAATACCGTGACCACGTTTTCCGACAGTTATGTGCTGACGATAGTTGCACGCTTCCTGGCGGGTGTATCGGCCGGACTGCTTTGGGCGCTGCTGGCCGGCTATGCGGCGCGCATGGTGCCCGAACATCAAAAAGGCAGAGCCATCGCCATTGCGATGGTTGGCACGCCATTGGCACTGTCGCTTGGCGTGCCGGCTGGAACCTTCCTTGGGAATTTGGTGGGCTGGCGGACTTGCTTTGGCATCATGAGCGGGCTGGCACTGGTGCTCATGGTATGGGTGCGCGTCAAGGTGCCGGACTTCGCCGGGCAGGCAGCGGGCAAGCGGTTGTCGCTGGGTCATGTGTTTACTGTGGCTGGTGTGCTTCCGGTGCTTTTCGTGGTGTTGGCCTTTGTGCTGGCGCACAACATCCTCTACACCTACATCGCGCCGTTCCTGACGGCAGCGGGTATGGCCGAACGGACGGACTTGGCGCTGCTGGTGTTCGGCGTCGCCTCCCTGCTGGGAATCTGGATCGTCGGCGTGCTGATAGACTGCCATCTGCGTACGTTGACACTCACCAGTACGGCCTTGTTCGGCCTGGCGGCGATGGCACTCGGCGTAGCTGCTGATGCACCGACAGTGATTTATGTTGCGGTGGCCACCTGGGGCCTGGCCTTTGGCGGCGCGGCAACTCTGTTCCAGACTGCCATTGCTAAGACTGCTGGCGACGCGGCCGACGTTGCGCAGTCAATGCTGGTCACTGTCTGGAACATGGCAATCGCGGGCGGCGGCATAATCGGTGGCGTCCTGCTGGATCGCCTTGGCGTGGCCGCATTCGCGCCTGCGCTGCTGGTGCTGCTGGCGGCCACACTGGTTGTTGTATGGGCAGCAAAAGATCATGGTTTTCCTGCGTCTCCGAGATAAGCTGCGACCTACGATCCAGCAGAAAAGACGGAGCGCTTGTTGGCCTGTTCTGTCCGGCATCACCGGCAGCTCTTGGCCGATTGCTTCCCTTCACGAGAGACCGCTTTGGGTCTGTTGCTGTCCTTCACGATAGGCAGCTTCTGGCCGACAGATGCCCACCGTGAAAAGCAACTGTGGGGCAATTCAATACGCCGCATGAGCAAGTCCTTGCTGCAAACCGGCAATGGTAAATCACCCGTTTGATTGGCGAGTCGCTATCAGGCTCGCTAGCCTTGGCCAGGGGCGTTGTGATTTAGCTGCGATTGTGTGTATCGCCACGACTTCGTCTTTTCGTGGTGGTGCCACGCGCAGTTGGGGCTACTCAGTAAGCTCACGCTCAGAAACCCGTTGATCAGATGAGGTGGCGCTATGAACAAGGCAGTCTTTGCCGCGCTGGCCATTACGGTACTTGCGCAATCACCGGCTTATGCCATCAGCGAAAAGTATCGTAAGCAGTTGGAGCAGTCGGGTTGCACCCAGATGAGCGAGCTTCAGGGGTGCGATATCACCAAGAGCAAGGCTGAAAATGCCAAGGCGGGGTTTGGTGAGCCCGCAGCACCGGCAGCAGACAGCACCAAAAGCCAGACCCCATATGCCGGGCAGTGGGTTGCTAAAAGTGCTTCAGGTGCGACGGTTGCCACCATTCGTATCGATGAAAAAGAGCATGTTTGGGTGAACGGCAAACCGGTCAAAGCCAAACGCACCGATGGCGGGCTGCAATTTCGGGCTGGCACGATCCTATTCATGATTCAGGGGGATCGGCGGCTGAAGGATGAGGATTACTGGACGGATAGTGATGCCGGGACCAAAGGCCTTATTCAGGCCGAATGATGGCGGGGTTTGCAGCCCTCTGTGCGCACTGGCCACTTCTCACTGATCAGAAACGTTCGTCAAGAATCGCTGGCAGTGCCCAAGCGCACGAGCTGTACGACGTCGAGCACCGGGATCAGGTGGCCCAGGCGCAAAAGGTCACCTCTGGCCGCCCGCTTTTGCTCGACGCGCGTCTTCGTCGTCCTGGAGGGGATTAAGTCAATTTTCGCGGTAGATACCTTCATTCAGGCGTTGATCGCTTGGGGTTGCCCGATTGCAGATCAGGATGCCTGTGATGATCAGGGCGCCTCCTATCAACATCGGACTCGTCAGTTGCTCACCGAGCAACAGTGCGCCCAGCAGAACGGCGGTTAGCGGGTTAAGAGCAATGAACACCCCGGAGCGTGTGACGCCGATTGTCTGGATGCCCTGGTAGTACCAGATGTAGGCCAATGCGGAACCTATTGCACCCAGGTACAGCAGGCTAAAAAAGTCGCCTGTGGATAGCGCACTCACTGAAGCAAAATTGAATTGCCCTGTAGCGGTGGCTGTCGCCGTCAGCATCGCTGCGCCAGCCCAGATGGAGTAGGTCACTGTATGTAAGGAGCCAATTTCGTTGACTATGGTTTTGCAGAACACGCTATAGACCACCCAGCTCAATACGCACCCGAAAATTAAGGCATCACCGCGCCAGTCGCTGTTCTCCGCAAGAAAGGTGTTTGGTGATTTACTGAAAATCACCGCTGCCGCACCCATAAGGCAGAGGCCTATTCCGGAGGTCTTCGTAATCGTGAGTTTTTCCCGGTAAAAGAGGAAGGAAAAAAAGGCCATTACTGCTGGGTTGAGGGCGACGATCAGTGAGGCCCGGGATGCGGTGGTGTAATGGAGCCCATAAAAGAAGAAAAGGTTGTAGGTGTATATGCCGCAGAATCCAAGGCCAAGTATTTTCACCAGTTGAGATCGGTTGATCTTGATAAACATTGTTCTGGAGAAAATCAGGAATAAGGTAAGCGTAGCGCCAGCAAGCATGAACCTCAGGCTTGCCGACAGCATTGGTGGGGTGTCGGAAGAAATGTAGCGACCCGCAACAAACGTTCCGCCCCAAATGATCGCCACCAAGGATAGCTTGAGGTACGTGAGGCTGTCGGACGCAGGTGTTCTTGCTTTTGATTGAAGGCGCATGATGTAAGCCTGACGTCAGAGTATGGAGGTGGACTTGAATGTGTATGAGTTATCTAGAGCCTGAAGTCTCGGGTTGACCTCGTTAACGTAGTTGCCGGTAATGGCCTCAAACACCGATAGTGTTTGTTTGGATGGTTCTTTAATTTCATTCCTGAGTGCGTATTGGCCAGCCATTCCATACGAAGCCAAGAGTGGTCCATTGATCTCTGGCCATAGCGCCGATACGCCTTCAGTTTTCCATTGAGCGCCCATAAAAATCTCCTTGATTACTGCGATGTCAAAAGGCGCCTAGGCCTATCTCGTTATGCTTCAGTGTTCTATCCTTATGCTGAATTGGGCTCATATGGAAATGAGTGATTACTCATGGTTGTGCGATGACGCTGACTCAGCTCGAAATTTTTATCGTCGTCGCCGGGCGACGTGGGTTCACGCTGGCGGCTGCCCAACTGGGGATCTCCCAGTCAGCGGTGTCTCATGCCATCAGGGCGCTTGAGCAGGAGCTGGGCGTTGAGTTGCTTTTTCGGCACCAGGGCCAGGTCGAATTGACGGACATTGGGGCAAGGTTGCTCCAGCGCGCTCAATCGATGCTCGGGCTGGCTGATGCAATTCGACAAGAAGCCTCTGATGCGCGGAGCATGAAGCTGGGCACACTGCGCATCGGTTCATTTGGCCCCACGTCATCACAACGATTGCTGCCGCGAATCCTTGCCGACTACCGCAGGATCTATCCTGGTATCGAGGTACATGTGGACGAGGGGCCCGACCGCCAGGTCGTTCAGTGGCTATTGGATAGGCGAGTGGACGTTGGGTTCGTTGCCCTGCCGGAGGCCCAGTTCGATACCTGCCCGTTGATCGAGGACCAAATGGTTGCCTTGCTACCTTGTGGGCACCGTTTGGCGGCCAAGGAGGCGGTGACGTTGAATGACTTGTGTTCAGATCCGTTCGTACTGACAGAAGCCGGTTCGTCTGAGTTGGTTTCGCGACTCTTTGTGGCCGCGAGATTGAACCCCAGAATCCGCTATAGAACCTCTCAGCTAATGAGCACCTTGGCTGCAGTGGCGCGGGGCGATGCTGTGACGGTAGTAGCCGAATCCGCCTTGCCTGAGCGTGATGCCTCTCAGTACCTCACGAAAGTGCTCGACCCGGCAGTCAGGCGACATGTTGGGATTGCCGTGTTGGACAAGAGCCAATCGTCGCCGGCAGCCCGGGCTTTCATTGCCTTGTCTGTGAAGATCTTTCGCAATCAAGTGGTTTGACCTCATGGGCACGCAAGAACCATGGAATCTCCCACAGAACATGCAGTGTTTTGCATGGATCCCTGTGGGAGTTGGCTTGCCAACGATGCAGGCGCCGTGGACGGGTTGACACCCCGCTGACGCTATCGCAGGCAAGCCTGCATCCCACGCGTTGCGCTTACACCTTCGCGGTCACGCCTTGCAGGGCTGTGCGCTTGTTCATCAGCCAGTAGTAACTGAGTGCCGGGAACACCAGGCCGACGGCCCATGCCAGGTCAACGCCTTGCAACGCGGCGGCAATCGGCCCGGCGTAAAGCGAGGTATTCATGAACGGTACTTCAAGCAGGATGGTGCTCAGAAACACGCCGATGGCGATCCAGTTCACCCGGCCATAGATACCCTTTGGCTCGAAGATGTCGGCAATCTGGTAAACGCCTTTGCGCAGCGCGTAGTAGTCCACCAGGTTGATGGCCGTCCAGGGGATGAGGAAGTAGCTCATGAAGAAGATGAAGTTCAGGAAGAACTGGATGAAGTCATCTTGAGCCAGTGTGCATAAGCCGGTGGCGGCGGCGCAGATGATGAACATGAACCCGGCCCGTGCGCGGGGCGTGACTTTCAGCGGGGCGAACGGTTCGATCACCGTGACGGTCGACATGAACGCGCCATAAAGGTTGAACACGTTGATGGCGACCTGGCCGTACAGAATGAACGCGAACATCAGCAGCGTTCCACCGCCGAGCAGCCCCACCAGGTTCAAGCCCACATTGTCTGCAAAGCCGGCCATGGCCTTGGCCAGTACGGCACCGAGCAGCATCATCCAGCTGCCGCCGATGACAGTGCCCAGGTAGCTGTACCAGAACACGTGCCGGGTCGGGGTGCTGGTGGGCAAGTAGCGGGAGTAGTCCGCCACATACGGCGCATAGGACAGCTGCCAGGTGACTGCAATGCTGACCGAGGCCAGGAAGCTTGCCAGGTGGAAGCCCTGTGGTGACCATTGCTCAGGCGCCACCGGAAGCGCAAGCGCCAGCAGCGTAGCCGTACCAAACACGCCGATGGAGATAAACGAGAGGGCCTTCTGCAGGCGATGGATCAGTTGGTAGCCGAACAGGGCGACCAAAAAGCACAGTACGCCGAGCAGGACGATGTTGCCCTCGTTGCTGAGCGGGCTCGTGGTGGCGACGGCCTGGGCGGCGAGCAAGGTGTTGCTGACGAAGAACCCCAGGTAGATGAGCATGACGAACAGCAACGGCACTATTGCGCCGAATACGCCGAACTGGGCTCGGCTTTGGATCATCTGTGGAATGCCCAGCCTCGGCCCCTGGGCGGAATGCGAGGCCATGAAAATCGCGCCGATCATGGAGCCCAGCAGGATGGACAGTGCGCTCCAGAACAGGTTGAGCCCCAGGCTGATCGGCAGCACACCCGCAGCAACGGTGGTGATGTTGGCGTTGGCGCCGAACCAGACAAAGAACAGTGAGCGGGGCTGGCCGTAGCGCTCATGTTCTGGAATGAAATCAATGCTTCTGTTTTCTATTTTCATGGCAGTCTCCGCGTTCAGCAGTCACGGGCAAGGCGGTTTTCGAAGCTGTGGATCGCTTCGACGAACGCTTCGGGGTGGAAGGCGAGGTGATCAGGTTCGAGTGTTCGCACCGAAGACGCCGGTTGGTTTTGCCAATGGCGAAGGAGATGCGCGGTGGAATAGATTTCCAGCCCGTAAATCCAGTTGGAGAGGATCAGCAGCGATGAGTAATGCGCTGCCAGCGTCGTTGCCGTGCAGGCATCTGAAACGAGGCTGAGCTGGAAGTCATGTTGGTAGGCATCGAACAGGCTGGTCATCACGCACACATCGGTCAGCACGCCAAACACCACCAGGTGGCGGATCCCCCGGCTGTGTAACATCTGGGCCAGCCGGGTGCCATGAAAGGCGCTGTAGCGGTGCTTGTCGATCACCACATCGCCGGCCTGTGGGGCCAACGCGTCGATGATCTCAATAGCAGGCGTACCTGCCAGGTAACTGGTCGGCTTGCCGTGCTCGTCCACGGGCTCTCCGGGGGCCAAGTCCCGGCCTTGCGCATCGTTGACGTGGCGGGTGTAGAACAGCGGGATACCCAAGCCACGGGCGGCGTCGATCAGCGAGGCCGCGTTGGCGACTACGTGGTCAAATCGTTCTAGTGCAAAGCCATCTTCTTTCTGCAAGTCGATAACAAGCACTGCGGTTGTGTTGGTCATCAAGGTCTTCCGGGTGCAGGTCTCCAGGAACGGGCGATTGAAGCCGTTTCCAGGGAACCATCGGATGAAGGGCCGCAGCACACCGGCAGGGCGGGCGCTACGGTAATGATCGAGAAGAACTCTCGTCGGGAAGACCGATCAGACTATCTGCCAGAAACCATTCTGTTTGGCCGCAACGCAGGCCGGTAGGCGTTTGAGCATGACCCGCAATGGCGCTGCTGCGCGGCGGAGAAAACCTCTCATGGCACCGGTTGGCAACGCACGCTCACGCCCACAGGCCTTCTGCCAATGACAGGCATGGGTTTTGCCAGTGGGTAATGAGCGATTGGCCATTTGAGGTGTGTCTCGGATGGATTGCCAGAAGGTTCAGCAATATCCGGGCCAGGGATGATGGAACTCTGTAAGGCGCGTTCTTGAGCGGTTGCGTTTTCAGGTGTTACTAGTGGTATGTGGGATACCATAATACTGTGCTACCAGGCGTAGCATCCGTTCGGTATCCCGCTTCTTTCTGAAGCAGCTGCTTCGCCCTCTTTAAATACCCCATAGGCGCCTCGCGCGGCCTGATAGCCGCGCGAGGGCAATGCCCCTTTTGAACCTAAGCCTCCCAGCCCGAGCCACTGAGCGCCGCCTGCACCAAGGGGTGCAAGTCCGCGCCTTTGTGCGCCGTCTGCCAGGCCAGCAATTCCTTGCGCATGGCGGGCGTCCAGAACATCTGCAAGTGATTACGCACGCCGAGCACGGCCTGTTGCGGGTCGGGTTCGCTGGCGAAGTACTGCGCTATCTGGTTGGCCATCTTGATCAGGTTGGCAGTGCTCATCGGCGTCCCTCGGTGTGTGTGCCGGCGGTGCGAGCCTGGCGGCGTTCTTCGAGCAAGCGCTGTTGTTCGTCACTGAATTCCTGATAACGCTTCTGCCACTCGGAAGGGTGGTAGACGCGGCTGACTTCCACGGCGGTGACCTTGTACTCCGGGCAGTTGGTGGCCCAGTCGGAGTTGTCGGTGGTGATGACGTTGGCCCCCGACTCTGGGAAGTGGAAGGTGGTGTACACCACGCCTGGCGCTACCCGTTCAGTCACCCGTGCACGCAGTACGGTCTGGCCGGCGCGGCTGCCGATGCCTACCCAGTCACCTTCGTTGATGCCACGGCTTTCGGCGTCGGTCGGGTGGATTTCCAGGCGGTCTTCTTCGTGCCAGGCGACGTTGTCGGTACGCCGGGTTTGGGCGCCGACGTTGTATTGGCTGAGGATGCGCCCGGTGGTCAGCAGCAGCGGGTAGCGGTTGTTGACCTTTTCCTCGGTAGGCACGTAGCCGGTGAGCATGAAGCGCCCCTTGCCGCGCACGAATTCCGTGATGTGCATGGTGGGCGTGCCGTCCGGTGCCTCGGCGTTGCACGGCCATTGCAGGCTGCCGTGGCGGTCCAGGGCGGCGTAGCTGACGTTGCTGAAGGTCGGCGTCAGGCTGGCGATTTCATCCATGATTTCTGACGGGTGCTGGTAGTGCATCGGGTAGCCCAGGGCGTTGGCCAGGGCCATTGTGCCTTCCCAGTCAGCCTTGCCACCCAAAGGTTCCATGACCTTGCGCACCCGGGAGATGCGCCGCTCGGCGTTGGTGAAGGTGCCGTCCTTTTCCAGGAACGAGCTGCCCGGCAGGAACACGTGGGCGAACTTGGCGGTTTCGTTGAGGAAAATGTCCTGCACCACCACGCACTCCATGGCTGACAGCGCTGCGGTGACGTGCTGGGTATTGGGGTCGCTCTGGGCGATGTCTTCGCCTTGGCAGTACAGGCCCTTGAAGCTGCCACCCAAGGCGGCCTCGAACATGTTGGGGATGCGCAGGCCGGGGTCCGGTTGCAGGGTGACGTGCCAGGCCTGTTCGAACTGCGCCCGTATCACCTCGTTGGAGATATGCCGGTAGCCGGGCAACTCGTGGGGGAAGGAGCCCATGTCGCAGGAGCCCTGAACGTTGTTCTGCCCACGCAGCGGGTTCACGCCCACGCCTTCGCGGCCGATGTTGCCGGTGGCCATGGCCAGGTTGGCGATGCCCATGACCGCCGTGCTGCCCTGGCTGTGTTCGGTGACGCCCAGGCCATAGTAGATCGCCGCATTGCCGCCCGTGGCGTACACGCGGGCAGCCGCACGGATGTCGGCAGCCGCTACGCCGCAGACGGGGCCAAGGGCTTCCGGCGAGTTTTCCGGGCGGCTGACAAACTCGCGCCAGCGGGCAAAATCGCTGCCCTCGCAACGGGCGTCGATAAAGGCCTGGTTGAGCAGCCCCTCGGTGACGATGACATGGGCCAGGGCGTTGAGCATGGCCACGTTGGTGCCCGGGCGCAGGGCCAGGTGCAGTTCGGCGCGGGCATGCACCGAGTCCACCAGGTCAATGCGTCGTGGGTCGATGACGATCAGCCGTGCGCCTTCACGCAGGCGGCGCTTGAGCTGGGAGGCGAACACCGGGTGGGCGTCGCTGGGGTTGGCGCCGATCACCAGGATCACGTCGGCTTGCATCACCGAGTCGAAACTCTGGGTGCCGGCGGATTCGCCAAGGGTTTGTTTCAGGCCGTAGCCGGTCGGCGAGTGGCAGACCCGCGCACAGGTGTCGACGTTGTTGTTGCCGAAGGCGGCGCGCACCAGTTTCTGCACCAGGTAGGTTTCTTCATTGGTGCAGCGGCTGGAGGTAATGCCACCAATGGCGTCGCGGCCGTATGTTTGCTGCAGCCGGCGGAATTCGCTGGCGGCGTAGGTCACTGCCTCATCCCAGCTGACTTCCTGCCAGGGGTCGTTGATGTGCTTGCGGATCATCGGCGTGGTGATGCGATCCGGGTGGGTGGCGTAGCCCCAGGCAAAGCGCCCTTTGACGCAGGAGTGGCCGTGGTTGGCCTGGCCGTTCTTGTCTGGAACCATGCGCACCAGTTGGTCGCCTTTCATCTCGGCGCGGAACGAGCAGCCCACACCGCAATAGGCGCAGGTGGTGATCACACTGTGTTCGGGTTGACCCTGTTCGATCACGCTTTTTTCCATCAGGGTCGCGGTGGGGCAGGCTTGCACACAGGCGCCGCAGGACACGCATTCCGAGTCGAGGAAGTTCTCGCCACCGGCTGCGGCAACCCGGGACTCGAAGCCGCGCCCGGTAATGGTCAGGGCAAAGGTGCCCTGGGTTTCTTCACAGGCGCGTACGCAGCGGTTGCAGACGATGCACTTGCTCGGGTCGTAGTCGAAGTAGGGGTTGGAGGTGTCTTTCTGGTCGGCCAGATGGTTGGCGCCCTCATAGCCGTAACGCACCTCGCGCAGGCCGACCTGGCCGGCCACGGTTTGCAGCTCGCAGTTGCCGTTGGCCGAGCAGGTCAGGCAGTCCAGCGGGTGATCGGAGATGTACAGTTCCATGACGTTGCGGCGCAGGGTCGCGAGCTTCGGCGTCTGGGTGTGCACGCTCATGCCTTCACTGACCGGCGTGGTGCAGGACGCCGGGTAGCCGCGCATACCGTCGATTTCCACCAGGCACATGCGGCAGGAGCCGAAGGCTTCCAGGCTGTCGGTGGCACACAGTTTGGGAATGGTGGTGCCCATCAGTGCTGCGGCGCGCATTACCGAGGTGCCTTCGGGCACGCTGATGCTGCGGCCGTCGATCTTCAGGGTGACCTGCACCTGGCTGTCGCGGGCCGGGGTGCCGAGGTCGATATCGGTGTTCGGGTCGAAGAGCGTGATCATTGGTCGGCCTCCGAGGGCTGCAGACCGAAGTCGGCGGGGAAGTGCTTGAGGGCGCTGGCCACGGGGTAGGAGGTCATGCCGCCCAGCGCGCACAGGGAACCGTACTGCAGGGTGTCGCACAGGTCCTTGAGGATGATCACCTGCTCATCGCGACCGCGCTGGTCGGGTGCGGCCAGCAGGCGGTCGATCACCTCCACGCCCCGGGTCGAGCCGATGCGGCAGGGGGTGCATTTGCCACAGGATTCCTCGGCGCAGAACTGCAGGGCGAAGCGCGCCATGTGGGCCATGTCCAGGCTGTCATCAGCCACCACCACACCCCCATGGCCGAGCATGGCGCCAATGGCAGCGAAGGCTTCGTAATCCAGCGGCGTGTCGAACTGCCCGGGTGGCACCCAGGCGCCGAGCGGGCCGCCGACCTGGGCGGCCTTTAGTGGTCGGCCACTGGCGGTACCACCACCGTAGTCTTCCACCAGCTCCCTGAGGGTCAGGCCAAAGGCCCGTTCCACCAGGCCGCCGTGACGAACATTGCCCGCCAGTTGGAAGGGCATGGTGCCCAGGGAGCGGCCCATGCCGTAATCGCGATAGAACTGCGCACCCTTGGCCAGAATCAGCGGCACCGAGGCCAGGGTCAGCACGTTGTGCACCAGGGTCGGCAGGCCGAACAGGCCCTGCAAGGCGGGAATGGGGGGCTTGGCACGGACGATACCGCGCTTGCCTTCGAGCGAGTCCAGCAGCGCGGTTTCTTCACCACAAATGTAGGCGCCGGCACCGACGCGCACCTCCAGATCGAAGGCCAGGCCGCTGCCGCCGACATTGGCGCCGAGGTAACCGGCAGCCCGGGCGATATCCAGTGCCTCGCGCAGTGTGGCCACGGCCTGTGGGTACTCCGAGCGCACATATATGTAGCCGTAGCTTGCCCCGACGGTGAGACCGGCAATGGCCATGCCTTCGATCAGCAGGAAGGGGTCGCCTTCCATCAGCATGCGATCAGCGAAGGTGCCGGAGTCGCCTTCGTCGGCGTTGCACACCACATACTTCTGCGCCGCCTGAGTGCCGCGCACCGTGCGCCACTTGATGCCGGCCGGGAAGGCTGCGCCGCCACGGCCGCGCAGCCCCGAATCGAACACCACGGTCGCGGTCTGCTCGCCACCCAGGGCAATGGCCTGGGTCAGGCCTTCAAAGCCACCATGAGCCCGGTAATCGTCCAGGGACAGCGGCCGGGTAATACCGGCGCGGGCGAACAGCAGGCGCTGTTGGCTTTTCAGATAGGGCAACTGCTCCACCAGGCCCACGGCCAGCGGGTGGGTGGACGGATCGCCGTGCAGCGCATCGAGCAGGGAGGGCACATCGGCAGCGGTCAGCGGGCCGAAGCCTATTCGGCCTTGCGGGGTGTCCATTTCCAGCAGCGGTTCCAGCCAGTACAGGCCACGAGCGCTGGTGCGTTGCAGGTCCAGCGGCAGGTTGCGCTCCCGGGCCTGCGTGGCAAGGGCGGTGGCTACCGCATCGGCACCCACGGCACGGGCAAGCGAATCACAGGGCAGGTAGAGGCGCGGCATCATGCGTCCTCCTGGCAAGCATCGAGCAGAGTATCCAAGCGCTCGGCATTGAGCCGCGCATGCACCTGGCCATCCAGCTCCAGGGCTGGCGAGCAGGCGCAGGCGCCAAGGCAATACACCGGGCGCAGGCTGATGTTGCCGTCAGCGCTGCTGCCGTGGTCGTCCAGTTGCAGGCGTTCGCGCAATTGCGCGGCGAGCTGCTCGGCGCCGCGACTCTGGCAGGACTCGGCCCGGCACAGGCGCAGGATATGCCGGGCCGGCGGCGCGGTGCGAAAGTCATGGTAGAAGCTGATGACCCCACGAACCTCGGCCTGGCTCTGGTTGAGGGCATGGGCAATCTCGGGGACAGCGGCATCGGGGATGTAACCGATGCTTTCCTGAATCTCATGAAGAATCGGTAACAGTGCACCGGGGACGCCTTTGTGGCGCTCCAGCAGACGGGTGACCAAAGGCAGGTGCAACATCTCATCAGGCATACAACATTCCTCACGGTCACGAGCAAACCAGACGGTTGTCGATTGTCCGAGAGTGTCGGCTGCGGCACTCACACCACGTCACGGCAGCGTGGCATGTTCAGGCCGTTGGCCAGGCACCCTGAGCGGGCATCTTGTTGGGCCCCGTGCGGTCTTTGCCGCACCTGTTCAGGGCATAACGGGCAGCTTGCCACGCCGCTGTTGATTCATCTGCACCAAAGCGACGTGCTCTGTTCTTTCTGCGACTACCTATTGAGTCTAGAAGAGCACGGCCCGGTGTGTCGTTGCTGGAGGGCGGTGGGTGGAAGGTGGGCCAGCGGCCGCCTAGGTGGGCCCCATTACTCCGTCGATAAAAGGCGCCTTCTTTGCCAGGTATTCACCGATGCCGCCGGTGTTGCTGGCTTCCAGCTCAAGTTTCAAGTCTTGATACTGCTGGCGAAGAACGGGGTCGCGCCTGAGGCGATCCCGGAAGTGAAGCATGCGTTCGATTTGACGATGGCCAGTGAGGCAAACGTGGGCCTTATGGGTTCGTATGCCATCAACATCGCGGCGATAAAAATGGTGGCCTGCGGACAGATCACTTCCCCGTGCGTAGCCGAGCTCACGCATGACGGTGTCTCGGCGGGCTTCGTTCAGGTGCGCCGAAACTTCAATGAGAAGGTCAATCTCGGGCTTGGCCGCAAGCCCTGGAACAGCGGTGCTTCCGACATGGTGAATGGCAACAAGCTCAGTGCCGAACGCCGCCTCGATTTGCTCTTTGGCGCAGAGAAAGAGGGCAGGCCATCGGCTGTCATAGAGGGATATCGTGCTGGTCAGCCCCATGGTGGTTCTTCCTTGAGTCCGCAGGCAGGCATCGGCGTAGCGCAGGCACAAAAAAACCGGCTCAATTGGCCGGTTTTTCTGGATCTGAAGGTTGGTAGAACCGTTCAGTTACTGCTGTTTGGTGCCCGAGGGAGACTCGAACTTTGCCTTACAAGCTACGTAATTTATAGGGTGTCCTCAGAGTTGAGGATACCTCTACTCACAATCCTACTCACATTTGAGTCTGTGGCGCGGATCTGCACTCCGCATTACAGGTTGGGCAATTACACTCTTGGTTGTCATTGATCCTTCGTCGAGCTCTCGTCGAACCTTCGGCGGTCCAGCTCTGGCCCGCCCTCAGATCGAGGTTGGAAGCTTTCGCCATTAACCGGCGTCCATCCACCAGTGGTGTGTGCACGACGCGCTCGGTTGGGGAATGTCCACACCTGAAGGTCGGCTGGTTGCTTAGTTTTTCTGTTCAACCCCTTGTGGAGCGGGGATTCGGTCGCTTTGACAAAACAACAACCAACCCCCTGTAAAATTTTCGTATGTAGCTGGCTACCGCGAGTTCCGGTACCCGTGCCCTCCAAATACCGCCAGGGTCCCCAGCGCTTCCAGGGCGTCAGGCCAGCGCCTAGGCGCGAATGATCGTACACAAATGGAAGCCGCCAGGAGTTGCCTCCGTGGCGGCTGCTATGCCTTGTGCTTGCGCTAATCGGGTGAGGCGCTGTACTTCTTCCCCAGCTCTAACGCGAACACATCATCCATTGCAGCGCTCTCGAATACCTCCATCTGTGCAGTGCTCACATCACTCTGCGAGACTTCCCGGATCAGCGCGTAATGTCTGTCAGGGTAGTGGGCTGTAAGCACTCCCTCAGCCCACTCTGCTCGTTGCTGGGTAGAGAACGGTCGGATAACGGCCCGTTCGCCCTGGGCCTTCACTGCATCCCAGCAGATGACAGACCAAAAAACAGGCTTCTGCCCCAGCATTTCAAAGCTATTACTCAACAGCCGCCCAGTTGTAGTGGCCACCTTCGCTCGATAGCGGGTCAGCCTCTTGTGATCCCGGCTCACCCTTCCAGCACCGAAGGATCGTCGAGCAGATCTCTGTAGCTAATGGAGCGATCAAGGCTAGATAGGCTGGGTATTTTGAGGTCGCGGAACTTATCAGCGCTGCCCAGCTTGACCAGTTGCTTGCCCACCCCTATCAGCTCCTGAACTTTACAATCCCATTCGTCCTCAAGCTTGGCGACCTGGGCTGCGAGGATCTGTTTCCGAGCTGTCTCGCGACCCTGGTTCGCCTGATTGAGCTGGGCTTTAATTGCCTCGACTTCCGCTGACAAGGCCGAGAGCAAAGGAGCATCTGCCTCTTTCGCCTGTCGGGCGTTCTGATTGGCGGTCGTGGCCTCCTGTATCGCCTTAGCGGCTTCACTACCGGCTTTGCTGTCACCTGCCGCGGTTGCCTTGGCTCGGGCTCGCGCAGCTTGTTCTAAGGCATCGGCAGCGGCGCTGGCTGCGGCTTCGTGGCTGGCTTGGATATCGGTAATCGAGCTGCGCACGCGCTCCGCGCTGTCCTGCAACCGCTCGATCTCTTCAGTCAGCTCTTGTTCGCGCTTGCCGCTTGCCACGATCTGCTTGTCAGCGCCGAGCAGTGCGGTCAGGCGATTGATGCTCCATTGAAGGCCCGTAATTTTGGCGTCGCGCCTGCCTTCCTCGCGCTCTAAGCTGGAGAGCTGATCGAGTACCTGGTTGCGTTGCTCCCACTGCTCGGCGGAACAATCGCGACCAACTGGAAAGCCGTCCAGCTCGATCTTTAGAGGCTCCCGCTGCGCGGTTATCGTTTCAGCCTGGCGTTCAAGTTCCGCCTTTTCATTTTGAAGTTGCTTTAGGGTCTTCTCGTTATCTGTTTTGCGGGCTTGGCTAATGGTCATGCGGTGTTTTCCAGTGATTAAAAGGTGGGTTTCTGCGGCTTGCTATGCCGAGTGAGCGGGTTCGCTCCCATCAAGCCGTTGCAGGCGTCGGTGGTAATTTTTCAATCGTGGTTCCTCCCTTGGGATGGACATTCGTTCGCGCTGTCAGGCACGTCGTTCAAGGGCTGGAGCGAATTGGTGGTGTTTTCCTGTCTCGGCGGTGTCTCGGTGTGCAGCGTGCTGAAGCCTTGCGTGTCGAGGTGCTGATGCCATAGTTCAAGCGCTCGGCGTTTCAGGCCCTCGGCGGTGGTGTGGATGTAAGTGGCATCGAGGTCTTTCATGGCGTGGTTCAACAGCATCTCGCCCACCATGTAATCCACACCCAGATCCGCCCAGGCGGTGCGCGCCACCTTGCGCAGGTCATGGCTCGACCATTCGCCCTTGGTCATCCCCTTGAATAGCGTGCTGGCCATGGCCGCACTAATGGCCCCACCAGCGCGCCCAGGGAACAGGAATGGCCCTTGATACCCGCTGGCCTGCTGAAGGCTCCGATAACGCTCGATCAGGGCGCAGGCTTGCGCGGTCAGTGGCAGCACGTGCTCGGCCTTGGTCTTGGTGTCCGGTGCGGGGATGAACCATTGACCTGTGCCGAGGTTTAGATTCTTCCAGCGCGCCTGCCGGGTTTCCCCTAAGCGCGTGCCGTGACAGAGCATCATCAGCGCCAGCATCGACTCCAGCGGCGCACGCTCGATCCGTTCTGCAAGGTCCTGCAGCAGTGCTGGCAGGTCATCACCGCGCAGTTGGGCGGGCTTTGGCTTGATCCGGGTTTGCACAAAGTCGGTGTATTTGAGGGTGGCCATAGGGTTGACGCCCAGCAGTGCCAGGCGCGTGGCTTGCCGGAACGCCACGGCCAGCACGCCATACACCGAGCGCACAAACGACAGTTCGTACTGCTCTTGCATCGGCCACATCAGCAGGCGGTCGAGGCTGGCGCGGTTGAGGCTGGCCAACTCCAGCGCTTGCAGCCGTGGCATCAGGTGACAACGCAGCGCAGACTGGGCGCTTGCTTTGCGCTTGGCGGACAATCCACGGTCGCGACTCATGCGGTCGGCGTACCAGGTCAGCACGTCACCCACTGTGGTCCAGCTGGTCGTGGTTGATGTGGCGTCGGGATCAATAGAGCGGCGGGCGAGAATCGCGGGCAAAGTGGCCTGCATCAGCTTGGCATTGATGCTTGGATAATTACCGGCCTTGCCCCACTTTCCGCGCACCACGACGTGCCAGGCGCCCTTGGTACGGTCGGTGGTTGAGTAGCGAAACCGCAACTCAGGAAAGCGTGGGTCGCGCAACTGGCGCACAGAGCCAGCGGCTTGCTTGCGTATCTCGGCATCGGTGATGGTGACGTGCAGCGTGTTCATGATTCCAGTCTCTGAGATCCAACCGCCATTGGCGGGAGTTGATGCGCGCAAAACTGCTCGCATCGCTGATAACGGTCAGGTAACGGTGCGAGCGTTAGCTGTCTTCCCCCGATAGGGGTTGTTGGCGAGGACTCCGCAAGAACGACACCCCTCGATGCCACCACTGGCGGGAACCTATGCAAGGTCGGCGTCTGGCCAGCGCCACCGAACGACCTCCAAGGCTTCCGCTCGCGTCATGGGCTCGCCGATCATCGTGCAGAGCACTTTGTCGCCCCTCATGACCTGCCAGTGACAGCGGCGCTCTACACCGTCATTCGCCGCCAACTCTGCCAGCAGTTCAAGTCGGTGTGCCCGGATGTACTTCTGTAGGTCATCCGTGACCATTGCCCTGGGCGATACGACTACCCGGTTTCCCTTCTTGCGAGCCGACAGCCCATGTTGCGCCAGGTAGTCGATGGCGGTGCTCATATGGCCACCTCGTCCTCGCCCACCTCCGGTTCTTCCATTGGTGCCGTTTCATCCATTCGTGCCCTTTTTTCCCATTCGTGCCCTTGTTCTTTCTCCGGCACGAATGGGGCACCAATGGGCACGAATGGCGGAAATGCCGAAAACGCACCTTCGGCCTGGGGTAGCGACCAGAGGGTTTTAATCTCCTTCCCGAAGCCCTCGCGCACTGTCACAACCGATAGTTTTTCGCGTGCGGTGCGGGTCTGCTTGGCGCTGTAGCCGTTCTCTGTCATCAGGCTTTTTGCCTGCTTTCCGATCATCGGGCCGTCTTTGAGAATTCGCCGTAATGCTTCTGACGGATCATCGTCATCCGGGCGGGTGTCGTCATCGGCCCCCTCAACGTCGCCGAGAATCTCCCTGGCTGACCCTTCGATCAGATCGCCCCAGGCAACGTGTGTCGTCGTGATGTCACCATCGATGGTGCAAGTCTCGATGGTGTAGGAGACGCCACCCTCATCGGTGCCGATGTTCGACTTTGCCCGCGCCAGCACGCGCAGGTCGGAGTCTTCCTGTTTGGCTGCCACTAGCACCGTTCGCGCCAGCGCAGAGAAAGCCTGTGAGCCGATCACCCGATCGGTCGGTGATGAGCCAGCGCCGCCCTTGGCGAAGTGAGAAATTCCCACGATGGCGCATAGGTTCTGCTCCGCAAAATCCACCACGCCCTGCAGCGCCCGGCGCACGTCGTTGGCCTTGTGCATGTCGCCCTTCACAGCGCTGACGATTGGGTCGAGCATCAGCAGCGACACGCCGCCAATCTCGTTTGCCGTCTCTCGCAGCAGGGCAATGTCGTTGGCCGGGTCAAAGGGGTCAGCGTCACCCTGGGCGTTGGTGCGTCCTTGGATGATGTAGACGCGGCTCATGTCGGCGCCAGCAGCGGTCAATCGGGGAATCAACGTATCGGCAGGGTCATCCTCGCTCGACCAGATCAGTGCATTGCCCGGCTCGCTGCAACGGCTGCCGTCAGGCCAGCGCCCGCCCGTGGTGATGGTGGCGATCAGGCCGATCAACAGCGTGGTTTTCCCGGTACCGCCAGCGCCAGCGAGGATGTGTAGCTTCCCCTTGGCCAGCCAGCCGGGCCACAGCCATCGGATGGCAACGGGCTTGATCGACGCAGCACTGGCCACCTTCACTTTCCATACTGCTGGCGCTGCCTCTCGGGTGATCGCGCTGAGTGGTTCTGTCCATTCTTCGGCAAATCGATCAGTCGTCATTTGACCCCCAGGCGCTGCTTGGCGAGGTTGAAGCGCACCAGGTCGTCACCTGCCAGACTCCCTCGCTGCTGGAGTGATTGGCCGATCCGATAAATCATGCGCTCATGTTCAATCGCGGCCTTACTTGGCCCGCGCCGTAGTTGTTTTTCGCCGGGGAACAAGTCACGCAACTCCAGACCAATTGCCGAGACAATCTCGTTTGTTGTGCAACCGGCCCAGCACTTGAGTAAAACAACACCCTCCGAAGTTTCGCTAATGGCCAAACTTGGGTTCTTGTCATCGTGTGCAGGGCAGCAGGCTTTCCACTTGTTGGCGCCAGCAGACTTAACTTTGTCTAGGCGATTAAGTACTTTATCCAGGCAAGCCGATCCCATCGGCGCAAGTGCGCCGTTTTGAATTTTCATAGTTAGCCCCTTACGTCTAGAGCGTCGAGCTGCTCATCGAGGCTCTTAACTTCACAAGAAAGAATATTCCGGTAGTCGTCTGCCAGGTACTGAATAACGCCTGCCAGTCGCTCGGCGTGGATCGTATGGCCTGATTTAAGTGCGCTGCTGGTTGCCCAGCTCAAAGAGTCAAACCAGACCATATATTCGAGGTCTACTTGAAGTCTATCTACGGCTTCGTTGGCGATGGCGGTGATGGTCGCTTGCTTGCTCATTGCACACCCCCTTGGGCTTCCAGGGCGCGGGCTTGGTCCATGTGGTGGTTGTAGCGCTTCAAGCGGACGGACAGGGACGAGCTGGCGCGAAGGGCGCTGAGGGCCATCTTGCGGTGGGCAAGGGCGCGGATTTTGGACGGAATGAGGGCGGTCATGGTTGTAGCTCCTAACGTTGAGGAACTGCCACGGATCGTCGCCAAACGATTTAGGGTGGCAGCTGTGCGCAGGTTGGCGAACCGGGACGTTAGGCACCCGGCAGACCCGGAGGTCTCCCGCGCACAGCCACCATAAACAGGATGTGCGGGCACAAAAAAAGCGCCTGCAGTCATCAAGGGGGCGCTTGTGCGCCTAACAGTAATCGGGTCGCCAAACCCGGTCGCTGAATTTGCAGCGACAGGCGAACGATAGCCGCGAAGCGCATCGCAAGCAACCGATTTCTTCATTCGTGCCCATTCGTGCCCCATTCGTGCCGGGGAAGAAACAAGGGCACGAATGGGAAAAAAGGGCACGAATGGGCGAAAGGGCATGAATGGAGCGGCGAGAGTCATCACGCCACCTCCCCACGGCTGGCTGCGATCTGCTCATCACACCAGGCATGAATCTCGGCCTCGATCCACACGACCGATTTCGGGCCAAGGGTGACTTGCTTGGGGAACGCGCCAGCGGCGATACGGCGGTAAATCTCGGTGCAGGACAGGCCGGTGATTGACTCAACGTCCTGGCGCTTGATGAAGCGGCGAGCGGGTTGGGTGGTGTTGGTAGGGTTAGCCATCGTCTGCGCCTCCTTGGGCGGTTTCGGTAATCGACGATGGCAATGCTGGCGGGTGGTGATCGGAGAGTCATTGCAACTGCAAAAATCAGTTTTGCAGTTGCAATTGCAGTCAGGCTTTCGTCGCCCTCGCCTCGGTGAGCTTGCGGTTGGCCTGAGAGAACATTTTCTCCAGGTTGCTCTTGCTCAAGCCGCGAAGTTCGTACTTGTCGAGTATCTCGTCTATCAGAGATGACTGGTTGCGTTTCTTGGTTTCGCCGTTAGTTGCTATTTCGACCAGTGCTGCGACAGCGAGAGAAAATGACGGAGCTTCTTGCGTTTGCGGCATCATAATGGCTGGCGCTTGTTTTACAGGGCGGTCATCGCCAGGTGGAAAGTTGTATAGCTCTACGTTGGATAAGCAGCTGTAATTTTTCTTTATTCTTGTACTTGGTGGTTCGAGCGGTTCATCTGAATTAGCAAGTTCTGCTAGCTCGTATATCTCTCGGGGAGAAATTCTAGCATCTTCAAAGTAGGGCAAGTTGTCATGCATTTCGTTGAGATACTCGCCAGTCGAATTGTCCCGAAGGGCGTAGTAATTTCCTTCTTCGTCCCGCAGTACGTATGATCGGCCAGTATCGCCAACTTCTACTTGATCCAGTGGCAGATCGAATCCAACACAGAGGCCGCAGTCTAGTTCTGCCTCCATGAAGTGCCTGCCAATTGCAACTTGCTGCGCGTGTAGTTCAGGGTCAAGTAGTGGCTTTAGTTTTACCAGTGTTGCCGTGCAGTTATAGGACGCGATTAACCAGCCATTGGTATACATGAGGTTAATATCGTCAGTTGTAACATCTTCGCCGATTAGCCTGGAAAGCAGCTGTGCGGCTTCGGATGGAGAAATACCATATTTGAACTTGCTCAGTTTGCTCATCAAGAAGCGCTCCGAATAGAAACCACATTCGCGCCAGCGCAAAGGGCGTCAATCTCATCTGCCCAGTTCTGCATCATTTCCCTTCGTTGCTCCAGGTAGTGCGCATGGTTGTACGTGTCGCGGATCGAGTCTTGATCGCCGTGGGCCAGTTGCCGCTCGATCCAGTCACGGTTGTAGCCTCGGGTGTTCAGGCTGGTGCTCAGCAGATGGCGGAAGCCGTGGCCGGTCTGGCGTCCCTCGTAACCCATTGAGGAAAGCGCCTTGTTCACCGTGTTCTCGCTCATTGGCCTGGCCCGGTCGTTGCGCCCAGGGAAGGCGAGGGGATAAGTGCCAGTCAGTTCGTGCAGGGAGCGCAGCAGGACCACGGCCTGGCGTGGGAGTGGGACGATGTGAGGGCGCCGTGCTTTCATCCGTGCCGCAGGGATCGTCCAGGTAGCTGACTCCAGGTCGAACTCTTCCCAGGGCGCCAGCCGCAGCTCGCCGGGACGCACGGCTGTCAGTAGCAGCAGGCGAATGGCGATCTTGCTGGTGAAGTCGCACTGGGCTGTCTCCAGCTTCTCCAGCAGCGCGGGAAGCTCGGCCTCTGATACGTGCGGGTGGTGGCGAGTGCGCGGGGCGTGCGCGGCTACCACGTCCAGATCGGTGGCGGGGTTGCCGTGCACCACACCCTTGGCCAGGCCGAAGCGGAATATCTGGCTCAGCCACTGACGAACCTTGCGGGCGACGTTGAACGCCTCTCGCTGCTCGATCTTGCGCACCAGGTCTACCAGTTCAGGGCGCTGGACCTCGGCGGCAGGGCGCTTGCCAATCACCGGGAAAATGTCTGACTCCAGGTACTGTAGGGCCTTCGACGCGGTGGCCGTTGCCCAGCGTGGCTGGTTGTAGTCGTACCATTCCCGCGCCAGCGATTCGAGCGTCAGGGCCTGGGTCGCGGCGGCTGCCTTCTCCTGCTGTTTATGGGCGCTTGGGTCAATGCCCTGCGCCAGCAACTTGCGTGCGGTATCCCGGCGCTCGCGTGCTTGGGCGAGGGTGACAGCGGGGTAGGTGCCCAGGCCCAGCATCTTGGCCTTGCCCTCGAATCGGTAGCGAAGGCGCCACAGCTTTCCGCCAGCGGTTGTCACCTCAAGGCAAAGTCCCTGGGCGTCAGCTAGGCGATAAAGCTTGTCGCGGGGTTTGGCGGTGCGGATTGCGGAATCAGTGAGGGCCACAACGACTCCCCTGTAGCTGCATGGCCGCGTGGGGTTGCGGCCAAAATGTGAGTAGGATTTAGGACCGAACTCATCCTACTCACAATCCTACTCACACATTGTTGGGCTTACAAGGGAACCACTGGGAACGCTGGGCACAAAAAAACCGGCCAAGTGGCCGGTTTCTCTGGTGTTCCGGGTCTGGTAGGGACCGCTTGGAACTATGTGATGGTGCCCCGAGGGAGACTCGAACTCCCACTCCTTTCGAAAACGGATTTTGAATCCGCCGCGTCTACCAATTCCGCCATCAGGGCTTGTGGACGCGGAGTATAAAGAGGTGCCTACCGTTGGTCAATCAGCTTTCATGGTGAATTTTTGTCGATTCCGCTAAACTTTCCGGCCCTGTCAAACCGAACACCATCATGCGCGTCGCCGATTTTTCTTTTGAGCTCCCAGATTCCCTGATCGCCCGCCATCCTTTGGCCGAGCGCCGCAGTAGCCGGCTGTTGACCCTCGACGGGCCAACAGGGGCATTGGCGCACCGGCAATTCACCGATTTGCTCGAGCACCTGCGCCCGGGCGATCTGATGGTGTTCAACAATACCCGGGTGATCCCGGCGCGGCTGTTCGGCCAGAAGGCCTCTGGCGGCAAGCTGGAGATTCTGGTCGAGCGTGTGCTGGACAGCCACCGCGTGCTGGCCCATGTGCGCTCCAGCAAGTCGCCCAAGCCCGGTTCGCAGATTGTGATCGACGGCGGCGGTGAGGCCGAGATGGTCGCGCGCCACGATACGTTGTTCGAGCTGCGTTTCGCCGAAGAGGTGTTGCCGCTGCTCGACCGCGTCGGGCATATGCCGCTGCCGCCGTATATCGACCGCCCGGATGAAGGCGCCGACCGCGAGCGTTATCAAACCGTGTACGCCGAGCGTGCCGGTGCGGTGGCCGCGCCAACCGCTGGCCTGCATTTCGATGAAGACCTGCTGGCGAAGATCGCCGCCAAGGGCGTCGACACGGCATTCGTTACCTTGCACGTAGGGGCGGGCACCTTCCAGCCGGTGCGGGTAGAGCGCATCGAAGACCACCATATGCATAAAGAGTGGCTGGAGGTCAGCCAGGACGTGGTCGACGCCGTTGCCGCCTGCCGTGCGCGTGGCGGTCGGGTGGTGGCGGTGGGCACCACCAGTGTGCGTTCGCTGGAAAGTGCCGCGCGCGATGGCGTGCTCAAGCCGTTCAGCGGCGACACCGACATCTTTATCTTCCCGGGCCGGCCGTTTCATGTGGTCGATGCCCTGGTCACCAACTTCCATCTGCCCGAGTCCACGCTGCTGATGCTGGTTTCGGCCTTCGCCGGTTACCCGGAAACCATGGCTGCCTATAAGGCCGCGGTGGAAAACGGTTACCGCTTCTTCAGTTACGGTGATGCCATGTTCATCACCCGCAATCCGGCGCCACGTGGGCCCGAGGATCAAGCATGAGTCGCACCTGTCGTATGTCCTTTGAGTTGCTGGCCACCGACGGCAAGGCCCGTCGGGGTCGGTTGACCTTCCCCCGTGGCGTGGTGGATACCCCGGCGTTCATGCCGGTGGGCACCTATGGCACGGTCAAGGGCATGCTGCCGCGGGATATCGAGGCGATTGGTGCGCAGATCATCCTCGGCAACACCTTCCACCTGTGGCTGCGCCCGGGTACCGAGGTCATCAAGGCCCATGGCGACCTGCACGACTTCATGCAGTGGAAAGGCCCGATCCTCACCGACTCCGGTGGTTTCCAGGTGTTCAGCCTGGGCGCCATGCGCAAGATCAAGGAAGAGGGCGTGACCTTCGCCTCGCCGGTAGACGGCTCCAAGGTGTTCATGGGCCCGGAAGAGTCGATGCAGGTTCAGCGCGACCTGGGCTCGGACATCGTGATGATCTTCGACGAGTGCACCCCGTACCCGGCCGATGAAGACGTGGCACGGGTATCGATGGAGCTGTCGTTGCGTTGGGCACAGCGCTCGAAGAACGCCCATGGCGACAGCACTGCGGCGTTGTTCGGTATCGTTCAGGGCGGCATGCACCAGGACCTGCGCATGCGGTCGCTGGAAGGCCTGGACAAGATCGGCTTCGATGGCCTGGCCATCGGTGGCTTGTCGGTGGGCGAGCCGAAGCATGAAATGATCAAGGTGCTGGATTACCTGCCAGGGCAGATGCCTGCTGACAAACCTCGTTACCTTATGGGGGTAGGCAAGCCGGAAGATCTCGTTGAGGGTGTGCGCCGCGGCGTCGACATGTTCGATTGCGTGATGCCTACGCGCAACGCGCGCAACGGTCATCTGTTTGTCGATACAGGCGTGCTTAAAATCCGCAATGCGTTCCATCGCCATGATGATTCGCCGCTGGACCCAACCTGTGATTGCTACACCTGCCAGAACTTCTCCCGCGCTTATTTGCATCATCTGGATAAATGCGGCGAAATGCTGGGTAGCATGTTGAATACCATCCATAACTTGCGACATTACCAGCGCTTGATGGCTGGTTTGCGCGAGGCTATTCAACAAGGTACATTGGCCGCTTTCGTTGATGCCTTCTACGCCAAGCGCGGGCTTCCTGTGCCGCCTTTGGATTGATGTTTTGCCGACCCTTACAAGTACTATTTCGCAACTGGAGTGCTAAATGAGCTTTCTGATTCCTGCCGCATACGCGGACGCTGCTGCCCCTGCCGCTGCTGGCCCTGCCGGTACCGGTTTTGAGTGGATTTTCCTGGTAGGTTTCCTGGTCATCTTCTACCTGATGATCTGGCGCCCACAGGCCAAGCGTGCCAAAGAGCAGAAGAACCTGCTGAGCAATTTGCAGAAGGGTGACGAAGTTGTTACCAACGGCGGTATCGCCGGCAAGATCGTCAAAGTTGCCGATGACTTCGTAGTGCTCGAAGTGTCCGACTCGGTTGAGTTGAAGTTCCAGAAGGGCGCCGTTGCTGCGACCCTGCCAAAAGGCACGCTCAAGGCGATCTAAGTTTAAGTCTTTTACCAATCGACGGGGCGCGCAAGGCGCCCCGTCTCTTGAACGGGCGGCGTGATGCTGAACAAATACCCTTTATGGAAATACGCGCTGATCGTGCTGGTTCTGGCGGTCGGTTTCATTTATTCCGCTCCCAACCTCTACCCTGACGATCCGGCTGTTCAAATCAGCGGTGCAAGTACTGCGCTGCAGGTTGGCCAGGCCGATCTGGATCGTGCCAGCAAAGCGTTGAGCGATGCCGGTATTCAGGTCAAGGGTGCGAGCCTGGGTGAGAAGGGCAAGGGTGGCCTGCTGCGTTTGACCAAGCAGGAAGACCAGTTGCCTGCCAAGGACGTGGTGCGCAAGGCGCTGGGTGACGATTACGTCGTGGCGCTGAACCTGGCTCAAACCACTCCGCAATGGTTGCGCAAGTTGGGTGCAAGCCCAATGAAACTGGGCCTGGACTTGTCCGGTGGTGTGCACTTCCTGCTGGAAGTGGACATGGACAAAGCCATTACCGCACGCCTGAAAGTGTATGAAGGTGAAGTCAAAACCCTGCTGCGTAAAGAGCGTGTGCGCTACCGCAGCCTGCCGCAACAAGACGGCAGCATTCAGTTGGGCTTCGCTGACGATGCAACCCGCGAGCAGGCACGTGCCCTGATCCGCAAGAATTTCAACGATTTCGAGCTTACGCCAAGCGAGCGTAACGACATGGCCGTATTGGGCCTGTCGATTTCGCCGGCCAAGCTGATCGAGATTCGTGAGTACTCCATCAAGCAGAACTTGACCACGGTACGTAACCGCGTCAACGAGCTGGGTGTTGCCGAGCCACTGGTTCAGCGCCAGGGTGCCAACCGCATCGTGGTGGAGCTGCCGGGCGTGCAGGACACCGCTGAAGCCAAGCGTATTCTCGGCAAGACCGCCAACCTCGAGTTCCGCCTGGGTGCAGAGCCGGGTGCCTCGAAAGCCACCACCGAATCCTTCGAGTTCCGTGAAGGCGGTCGTCCGCCAGCTGCGGTTGAGCGTGGCCTGATCATCACCGGTGACCAGGTAACCGACGCCCAGGCAAGCTTCGACGAGCATGGCCGCCCGCAGGTGAACATCCGTCTGGATGGTCACGGCGGCGAGCTGATGAGCCGCGCTACCCGTAGCAACGTCGGTCGCAGCATGGCGGTGATCTTCATCGAGCAGAAGCCGACCACTCGCTACGAGAAGCAGGTCGTCAATGGTGTCGAGAAAGACGTTGCCATCCAGACCTTCAAGGAAGAGAAGCGCATCATCAGCCTGGCGACCATTCAGTCGCCGCTGGGTAGCCAATTCCGCATTACCGGCCTGAACGGCCAGGGCGAATCTTCGGAACTGGCCCTGCTGCTGCGTGCCGGTGGCCTGGCTGCGCCGATGTACTTTGCTGAGGAACGTACCATTGGCCCAAGCCTGGGTGCGGACAACATCACCAAGGGTATCGATGCGTCGCTGTGGGGCATGCTGTTCGTCTCGCTGTTCATCATCGCCATTTACCGCTTCTTCGGTGTGATCGCTACCGTGGCACTGGCAGGCAACATGGTGCTGCTGTTGGCCCTGATGTCGGTGCTGGGTGCTACCCTGACCCTGCCGGGTATCGCTGGTATCGTACTGACCATGGGTATGGCGGTTGACGCCAACGTGCTGATCTTCTCGCGGATTCGCGAAGAGCTGGCTAACGGCATGTCGGTTCAGCGTGCGATCCATGAAGGTTTCGACCGTGCCTACACCGCGATTCTCGACGCCAACCTGACCACCCTGTTGGTCGGCGGCATCCTGTTCGCCATGGGTACCGGGCCAGTCAAAGGCTTTGCGGTGACCATGTCCCTCGGGATTTTTACCTCGATGTTCACAGCCATCATGGTGACCCGTGCAATGGTCAACCTGATCTTTGGTGGGCGTGACTTCAAGAAGTTGTGGGTTTAAGGGGCTGCCATGTTACGTACCATTAACTTCATGGGCGTGCGCAACGTTGCGTTCGCCGTCACCATGCTCCTTACCGTACTGGCCTTTTTCAGCTGGTTCCACAAGGGCTTGAACTTTGGTCTGGATTTCACCGGCGGTACGCTCATCGAGCTGACCTACGAAAAGCCGGCTGATCTGGGCAAGGTGCGCGAGGAGCTGGTCAAGGCTGGCTTCGGCGATGCCGTGGTGCAGAGCTTTGGCGCTACCACCGATTTGCTGGTGCGTATGCCGGGCGATGACCCGCAACTGGGCAACCGCGTTGCCGAGGCGCTGCGCAAGGTCAGTGGCGACAACCCGGCCGTGGTCAAGCGTGTCGAGTTCGTCGGCCCGCAGGTAGGTGAAGAGCTGCGTGACCAGGGCGGCCTCGGCATGCTGCTGGCACTGGGTGGCATCATGATCTACCTGGCCTTCCGTTTTCAGTGGAAGTTCGCGGTCGGTGCAATTGTGTCGCTGATCCACGACGTGGTTGTGACCCTGGGTATCCTGTCGTTCTTCCAGATCACCTTCGACCTGACGGTGCTGGCGGCAGTTCTGGCGATCATTGGTTACTCGCTCAACGACACCATCGTGGTCTTTGACCGGGTACGTGAGAACTTCCGCGTACTGCGCAAGGCTTCGCTGATCGAGAACATCAACATCTCCACCACCCAGACCCTGCTGCGTACCGTGGCCACCTCGGTTTCGACCTTGCTGGCGATTGCGGCGTTGCTGTTCTTCGGTGGTGACAACCTGTTCGGCTTCTCCATTGCACTGTTCATCGGTGTTCTGGCGGGTACTTACTCCTCGATCTACATCGCCAACGTGGTGTTGATCTGGTTGAACCTGAGCAGCGAAGACCTGATTCCACCGGTGAAAGCCGAGGAAGTGGACGAGCGTCCGTAAATACGCCGTTTACCCGGTCAGTGGTCCCCAAAAGGCGCGAGTGTTGAACTCGCGCCTTTTTTTATGCTCCAAGGCTAGGAGAAGCACGGGCGATAACCCGTCTGTACGGTCTGGAGGTTTCACGTGAACAAGTCGATGCTGGTGGGTGCGGTACTGGGTGCTGTCGGTGTGACTGCCGGGGGTGCCATAGCAACCTACAAATTGGTGAACCATGGGCCTGAGTATGCTCAGGTACTTGGGGTTCAGCCGGTCAAGCAAACCATCAAGACGCCACGGGAAGTCTGTAAGGATGTCGCGGTAACCCGC
>NZ_MBPN01000217.1 GCF_001695625.1 Pseudomonas defluvii | reverse complement strand
CAGGAGGTGCATCAGGGCGAAGACGTGATCGGTGAAGCCCGCCGTGTCGGTGTAATGCTCCTCGATCCGCAAGTCGGACTCGTGGTACAGCAGGCCGTCGAGCACGTAGGTCGAATCGCGCACGCCGACGTTCACGACCTTGGTGTGAAATGGCGCGTACTGGTCAGAAATGTGGGTGTAGAACGTCCGCCCTGGGCTGCTCCCGTATTTCGGGTTGATGTGGCCGGTGCTCTCGGCCTTGCTGCCGGTGCGGAAGTTCTGGCCGTCCGACGATGAGGTGGTGCCGTCGCCCCAGTGCTCGGCGAAGGGATGGCGGAACTGTGCGTTGACCAGATCGGCCAGCGCCGCCCCGTAGGTTTCGTCGCGGATGTGCCAGGCTTGCAGCCAAGCCAGCTTGGCGTAGGTCGTGCCGGGGCAAGACTCCGCCATCTTGGTCAGGCCCAGGTTGATCGCGTCGGCGAGGATCGTGGTCAGCAACAGGTTCTTGTCTTTGGCCGGGTCGCCCGATTTCAGATGCGCGAAATGCCGAGTGAAGCCCGTCCATTCGTCCACCTCCAGCAGCAGTTCGGTGATCTTGACGTGCGGCAGGATCATTGCCGTCTGGTCGATCAGCGCTTGGGCGGTGTCGGGTACCGCCGCGTCGAGCGGCGTGATCTTCAAGCCTGACTCGGTGATGATGGCGTCCGGCAGCTCGTTGGCCGTCGCCATACGGTTGACGGTGGCAAGCTGTGTTTCCAGCAGCGTCAGCCGGTCGTTCAGGTACCGGTTGCAGTCGGTGGCCACGGCCAGCGGCAATTCGCTGGCCTGCTTGAGGCTGGCGAATTTCGCGGGCGGCACCAGGTAGTCCTCGAAGTCCTTGAACTGGCGCGACCCCTGCACCCAGATGTCGCCGGAACGCAACGCGTTCTTCATCTCCGACAGCGCGCACAGTTCGTAGTAGCGCCGGTCGATGCCGGTGTCGGTCATGACCAGCTTCTGCCAGCGCGGCTTGATGAACTCGGTCGGCGCGTCGGCGGGCACCTTGCGGGCTTTGTCGCTGTTCATGCCGCGCAGCACCTCGATGGCGTCGAGCACGTCCTTCGCGGCGGGAGCGGCCCGCAGCTTGAGCACGGCAAGGAATTCCGGCGCGTAGCGGCGCAGCGTGGCGTAGCTTTCGCCGATGCGGTGCAGGAAATCGAAGTCCTCGGGCTGCGCAAGCTTCTGCGCTTCGGTGACGCTCTCGGCGAAGGCATCCCAGGACATGACGGCCTCGATGGCGGCGAACGGATCGCGGCCCGCCTGCTTGGCCTCGATCAGCGCCTGGCCGATGCGGCCGAACAACCGCACCTTGGCGTTGATCGCCTTGCCGGACGCCTGGAATTGCTGCTGATGCTTGTTCTTGGCGGCGTTGAACAGCTTGCCCAGGATGCGGTCGTGCAGGTCGATGATTTCGTCGGTGACGGTGGCCATGCCCTCGATGGCAAGCGCCACCAGGGTGGCATAGCGTCGCTGCGCCTCGAACTTGGCCAGGTCGGCGGGCGTCATCTGGCCACCCTCACGGGCGATCTTGAGCAGGCGGTTCTGGTGCACCGACCGCTCGATGCCAGAAGGCAGGTCGAGCGCCTGCCACGCTTTGAGGCGTTCGATGTGTTCCAGCATGTGCCGCGAATTCGGTTTGACGGGCGATTGGCGCAGCCAGGCCAGCCAGGTCGTTTTGCCGTTGTCCCGACGCTTGAGCAGATCGTCGAGGCGGCGGCGATGCGCGTCCGACAGCGGTTCGGCCAAGGCATCGTAGATGCGCCGGTTGGCGCGGGTGATTGCTTCGGCGCTCGCCCGCTCGACGGCGTTGAGGGCAGGCAGAATGACCGACTGCTGCCGCAGGTGCTCGATCAAGGTGCTGGCCAGCACGATGCCCTTGTCGGTCTGCAAGGCCATCTCGGTCAGCAACTGGACGGCCTGCCGGTAGTGGCCCATGGTAAAGGGCTGGAAGCCGAACACCGTTTGCAGTTCGACCAGGTGCTCGCGCCGGGTCTGCTCCCGCTGCCCGTATTCGTCCCAGCTTTCGACGCTGACCTTGAGCTGGTCGGCGACCAGTTTCAACAAGGGCGGAAACGGCGGCTCATCGACGCCCAGGATGACACCAGGAAAGCGCAGGTAACAGAGCTGCACGGCGAAGCCCAGCCGGTTGGCCGGGCCGCGCCGCTGCCGGATGATGGAGAGGTCGGTTTCGCTGAACGTGTAGTGACGGATCAACTCATCCTTGGTGTCCGGCAACGCCAGCAGGCTTTCGCGCTCGGCGGCGGACAGGATTGAACGACGTGGCATATTTACTGATCCGTTCTCAAGTATTGATACAGGGTTTCGCGACTGATTCCGAATTCACGAGCCAGCTTGGTCTTTTGCTCGCCAGCCTCGACACGTTGGCGCAGTTCGGCAATACGCTCAGACGACAGGGATTTCTTCCTGCCACGGTAGGCCCCGCGCTGCTTGGCGAGCGCGATGCCCTCGCGCTGCCGCTCGCGGATCAAGGCGCGTTCGAACTCGGCGAACGCGCCCATTACCGACAGCATCAGGTTCGCCATCGGCGAGTCCTCGCCGGTGAAGGTCAAATGCTCCTTAAGGAACTCGATGCGTACGCCGCGCTGGGTGAGGCCCTGCACCAGGCGGCGCAGGTCGTCGAGGTTGCGCGCCAGACGATCCATGCTGTGCACCACGACCGTGTCGCCTTCGCGCACGAAGGCGAGCAGCCGTTCCAGTTCGGGCCGCCGTGTGTCCTTGCCCGACGCCTTGTCGGTGAACACTTTATCCACCTGGATCTGTTCGAGCTGCCGTTCTGGGTTCTGGTCGAAGCTGCTGACGCGGACGTAACCGATGCGCTGACCGTGCAAGGTATCCTCCTGAGGGAAATGTGTCAGGAAGAAATCTATGACCCTTGACGGCGCATGTCAATCAATTCGGAAGGCAACTCTATTCTGACGATTTAGCGCCGGATGGTCTGACGCCAAGTTAGGGTATGCCTCAATCTGACGGTAGCGAGTCGCAGGCGTTCGGATCGGCATCGGTTTCGTTCCCTGTCTTGGCACGCGCTTCGAAGCGTTGATAACACTCCAACCCGCAGAAGTGCTCGACGTATTCCGCGCCTTCCGGGGTGAAGGCGGCATCGAGCGGGATTTCCTTGCAGCACACGCAGCAACTGGTGGTGGTCGAGTCTGTCGTTTTCAGAAGACGGCTGCACTGAACGTCAGAAGCCGACTGCACTATAGCAGCGGAG
>NZ_MBPN01000216.1 GCF_001695625.1 Pseudomonas defluvii | reverse complement strand
GCTGACGGGCCGCTGCGCTCGAACCCGGCCGCGAGCAGCTTGCCAGCCATCTGCTGGGAGGTGATCTCAGCCATGGCCGCCTCCCTGCGCTTGGTATCGGGCCTCGCGCTCGGCGCGGCGGATTTGCGCACGGGCATTCAGGGTCGCCCGGTGGTCACTGGCCGTCGAGCTGGTGTAGATCGCGGCGCAGCCAGGCTTGGTGAACTTGAGGTGGCCGCCAGGCGTGCGTTTGACGTGCCAACCTTCGCCAACCGCGAACTCGATCAGGGCGCGAAGCCGCTTGTGGCCTCGGGCAAGCTCATGTGCGTTCGCCATGGAACCTCCCGGCATCAAGAGGGTGTGGCGGACGGCCGGACACCATGGCAAATCGGTGCCGCCATTGCGGAAATAGTTCGTCTGCGAGGCCGCGCATGGTGTCGAGCGCGGCGGGGGCGACTCTGCCCGGCGGCTGGCGGTATTCGACCCGATGCACTGGCAATCCGCGCGTAGCTGCACGCGGATACGCCTCGATGGCCGGCACGTCGGTGGCCAGCACGCGGATGCCGGCATGGTCCTGGAAAAGATCGCGCAGGGCCTGCTGGATCAGCCGTGCATTGGCTGACACAGGGTGGACGCGATTGATGAGCAGATGCAGAGGTGGAGGCTCGATGCCCAGGTGCCGGTAGGGCGCAATGTCTTCGAGCAACTGCATGGTGCCGCGCCGCAGCTCGCGCGCCGCGAGGATTTCCGGGGTCACGGGCGACAGCGCGAGGTTGGAGGCGAGTACCGCCATCTCCAGCAGCACCGATCGCGCGCCTTGGGTGTCGATCAGTACCAGGTCATAGAGAGGCGCCAGGACCGGCAAGAGATGGCGCAACCGCAGGCGGCCATCCGTCGCGTGCAGCAGCAAGGTGTTCAGCTCGCCTCGGTGGTCGTTGGAGAGCACCAAGTCCAGGCCCGCGACGATCGTGCGGGACACAAGCAGCCCGAGGTCGCGCTCGTTGAAGGCCAGCAACTCGTAGATGCCACCAGGTGCGCGGTGACCTAGCTCGTAGTACGAGGACAAGGTGGGCTGCACGTCGAGGTCGAGCAGTAGCACACGCAGCCCCGCGTCGGCGGCAAGCCCGCCGAGGTTCGCGGCCGTGGTGGTCTTGCCGACGCCACCTTTTGTTGAAATGATGGATACGACCTGCATGGCGTTCTCCGTGTGAGGATGGGAAGTCCGCTGGAGAACGGGTCAGGCCCGGTTGTTGACGCGCTCGGCGATCCACTGATCGATCTCGATGGAGTCCCAGCCGACCGCGCGCACGCCCAGGCGCAGCGCCTTCGGGAACAAGCCTTTGCGCATCAGGTTGTAGATGTGGGCGCGTTTGAAACCGGACTTGGTTTCGACTTCATCAAGCCGCAGGATGCGGCGCTCGCTTGCGGGCAGTGCAGGTGTTTGCGACATGGCGGTCACTCCTGAACGCTCAGTGGCGTTTGTTGGCGTGACCTCCATTCAATAGACATGGATGGGAAAAGACATTGCAAATGCAATCTCCGCGATTGCACATACAAGATGGAAAACCTCAGACTGTCGCGCTACGCAGCCGGCGTCTGGCCGTGGCGAACTTGCCGTTTAGCGTCCGCTCCGCGATCCCCATGGCGCCGCTGTGATGGGCGACCAATGCACTGACCACCGCCTCCTGCGTCTTGAAGCTGGAGTACGGCACGCCCGAAGGCGACTGGCCGAGCATCAGGTCCAGCATGCTGCCGATAATGTTCAGGTAGGTGGCTTCGGCGCGATCACTGATCAGGCACTGTGCGCCAGCAGAGGGCGCCATCTGCTTGAGAAGCGCCCCGTGCTTTTCCTGCAACTCATGCAGTTGGCGTTTGTACTGGTCCAAGGTGGATTTCAGGGCCAGGCGCTCGACTAGCATCGCCTGCCCAGTTTCCAGCGAGATGAAGGGATGGGTGATGCGCTCGCTTCGGGAGAAGAGGAAGCCCGGTCGTTGCTCGGGATAGTGTTGGCGCATCCAGCGCTTCAGATCGACGTGGCGCACCGTCAGATCAGGGGAGTCGATCAGCGTGGAATCGCGCGTCGTGATGCCGTTCTGCCCGAAGGGCAGTTCTCCATTGAGGATGCCGTCGAAGATACGTTCGGTGCAAAGTCTCAGCTCGGCGCAACGTGGGCAGTCCAACGACTGCGGCAGGCGCCTTGGCGACGAAATCGAAGCCAGGATCACCTGCTCGTATCGCAGCAGCCCGGCCCAGCGGATGGACGCTTCGATCGGGCGATAGAACACCTTTGATGTTGGTGCATCATTCTTGTTCTCGTGCATGCTCCGTCTCCTTCCAGGAGAAGAACTACATGACCGACTCCTTTGTCACCGACCTCATGGTCGGCCTGTCGTCTGTGCAGGAAGTGGGCACCGAAGGCCGCTTCGTCATGTGGTTTGAATACTGCTCACCAGTTCGCGCAACTGGTAGTCGTCGTGTGCTCGATGTGCAAAAATTCATCGATTAGAAGGTCGAGCATCGGGACGTAGGCTCGACAGTGACGCTCACGCTATCAGGGTCGTGAGAAGTTACGGTTTCTGCAAAACCGTCTAGGTATGACCTGATATGCCAGCGGTCTCAGGAGGCGTTAAGGGGCCGCAATCGTCGTCGAATGTCCAGCCGGACGCAGCAAACCCGCGTCTGTCATGCTTGCCCCGTCATCCTGATATATCGACAAAGAATCGTGTGCGGAAACGCGGTGGCCAGCGTGCGCGTTCTTTCAAAGGAGCTTGAGCAGAAGGTCCTTGTGAGTTGTGGTGCAGGCGTTCCCAGCATCCGACCTGTGCCATCACCAGAACCATCTGCCTGATCGTCTTCACGATGATGGATGCGGGGCAGACAACCGGGCGTGGATGATGAGTTCGAGGCAGTCGCCTACGACGATGTACCGATCGTGGGTCTGGTGTACTGAGTGCAGCTCTTTGGACGTCTGTGGAACTCTTTGGACGAATTTGTTGCCGAGGACGAAAAACAAGGCTACAATTGAGGTCTTCGCTGGCCAGTCCAACGAAGAAAGTGTTTGGGAAACAACGACTTACTGTCCTAGTACACGTCTCGTTTCCCGCTCCAGTTTTAACGGTCTTGCTCAAGGGCAGGGCTGGTAAGAAAATCCAGGTTAGGGTCTAAGATTCTGATCTGGTCACTGAAACATGCGTTGCATGTTTTGGGCAGCGTCCCCTTCGTCTAGTGGCCTAGGACACCGCCCTTTCACGGCGGTAACAGGGGTTCGAGTCCCCTAGGGGACGCCA
>NZ_MBPN01000215.1 GCF_001695625.1 Pseudomonas defluvii | reverse complement strand
CGCTGAGAGCATCCTTGCCTACTTCGACCGGCCAGGAACCAGCAACGGTCCAACAGAAGCTATCAACGGGCGACTTGAGCACTTACGAGGTACCGCCTTGGGCTTTAGAAATTTAACCAATTACATAGCCAGGTGCTTGCTGAAGTCAGGAGGGTTTAGAAATCAGCTACACCCTTAAATGCGAAGAGCCAGTTTACTACTGAAGAGACTGAGTCATTCAGCAAGGCGAAGGCACTAATTACAAAAAACTATTCAGCCGGATAGAATAGAAGCAACACCTACACTTACCTTTTTACGTGAGCAGAGAAATCTGCTCATTCTTACAACAGTATCTCTGAGTTCTGAATGCCACAGTAAAGCACTGGCAGAAGATCATGCGGACGGCATTTCAGATTTCCAGCAAGTCGGTAAAGCTTCTCAACAGTAAGATTTACCTCACCCCTTTCAATCCTACCAATGTAGCTGCGATCCATACTACAAGCGAGTGCTAGAGCATCTTGGGACAGCCCAATCAACACTCTCTGCTCTCGGATATTTTGCCCCAGAGACCTAGCTATCTCCTGCCGCATAACCGCCTCGTCGTACACAAGGCGAAACTATCGGTCGTTTACTGATCATCGCGCTACGGATTATAATCCGCATTTCGTGCCGTTTTACCAATCCTGGGTGCTTGTATGAAACCCGTGACATTTAAGCTAGACAGGCGCCTCTACGCCCTGCTCCAGGATGGAGATCTACAACGCTTCACAATCCGACAGCTTCGAGATGCATATGCGAGCCATAGCGGCTGTGCAGGACTCTCTGCGGCCGAGCTATGGCGATACGTTTACGACCAGGTAACACGATTGAGGCGCGTGGGCTGGGTCCGACTGGATGCTGTGAAGCGCCGTCGCGGTCAGGTCTACTGTGTAGACACAGTCCCAGACTCATTGAACCTTGAACTGGTGGATGGCCATGGCAGACCCACAGAACCAGCCTTGACGGACCAGAAAAACGAGCTTTCAGCTGAATCATCCACCTCAAAGCCACTGCTACGGCTCCAGGAGCTAGCGAAAGAGATACGTCTAGACATGCTCAGCTCCGTTGGAGAAGCGGAGCGTTATAAGCAGCTAATAGTCGAAATGCCTCAGCTCAAGGCTCAGGTGGAGGATGACTATCTGGCTGCTAGAGATAGATCCTCGCGCTTACTCGGTCACTTACGCGCAGTAGAAAAGACGTTGAAATTATTGGTAAAAGCATGACAAAGCTCCGTACATGGCAACGCCAGTGCATTGATGCGGCCCTTCACACCTACCAGGCTTCACCACACTTCTTCTGCCAAGCCACGCCAGGTGCTGGCAAAAGTCGAATGGCAGCAGAGCTTGCTAGGCGATTGATCTCACAAGATGCAATTGATTTCGTACTTTGCTTTGGTCCCTCCTGCCAAATAGTTACGGGACTGGCCAATACTTTCTCCAAGGTTTTGGGTAGACCCTTTGATGGCCGCATAGGAGCGATTGGCACTGCAATTACCTATCAGGCTATGGAATACCAAAGCGGTTCATTTTGGAAGCTTTTAGATGACTTCAGGGTATTCGCCGTCTTTGACGAAATTCATCATTGCTCCGGAGGTGAACAGTATCTTGGTAACTCTTGGGGGCAGACAATTCTTCAACGCATTCAAGACCGCGCCGCATACACGCTGGCACTTTCAGGCACACCCTGGCGATCAGATGAACATGCCATCGCTTTAGCTCGGTATTCGAGCCCAGAAGGTCGGCTAATCTGCGATTACCTATACGGAATAAAAGAATCCATCAATGATGGCGTATGCCGCTCACCAAGGATTGCGCTTATGGAAGTGAACGGTATTCGAGTAGAGACTATTACTGAGAGACAGGCATCAACCTCTGAGTACTCCAGCATTGCAGAAATCTTGAGTGATTCACCTATAACGTTCGAAGACCTCGTTTCTCATGATGAAGTAGTAAAAGAAGTTCTTTACCTTGGGTGCAGCCGACTACACAGCCTTATTCCAGATGACCCTCATGCTGGCGGCCTCATAATTGCATCAAGCATAAATCATGCTTATCAAGTGTCAGCTGCACTTAGAAACATGGGTGAAGAATGTCGTGTAGTAACGAATCGTACACCAGACGCCCAATTAGTCATCGATGAGTTTCGTAGAGGGGCCGGCCGCTGGATCGTTGCAGTTGGTATGATTAGTGAGGGCACAGACATACCAAGACTACGAGTTTGCTGCTATCTCAGCCGAATTAGAACTGAACTCCATTATCGACAGGTGCTCGGTCGCGTACTACGACGCACAGGTGCTTTAGATGATAACGCTTGGCTATACGTCCTAGCTGAGCCATCACTGCTGAATTTCTCATACCGGATTGCTTCGGATCTACCTGATGACCATGCCGTAATTGAATTAATTGCACCCTTCAATACGAACACAAGTGAGCCAACGACTATAGATAAACCTTGTATGTTAATTCAGGGCACAGCTGATGAGAGCATTGCCATTCACGCCTCGAAAGCCGAGCCTGGCGAGTTATTAAACAGCTCTGACTTCGAAAGTTATCGCTCCCACCGTATTGAACTAACATCAAGCCTCAGAACTGAAGTATTATCAATTTACTGATCAATCTCCTAACGTCCAAAATACTCACCAAGTCTCCCCCTGCATGCCTCTCGGATGCAGAATCAAACCTTCACAGGAGGGTTGAGATTGATACCCAATCGATTAATACCGTGCATTTCAAGGCCAACCGGATGCTGGAGTACCTCTCATCATTGCTTTCTAGCAAGGTTCGACAGTGTCCTAGGCCAAGCTCGCCAGGTACTGGGTAGCGCTGCGCTTGCGGACTCATGGATCATTACGCCCGCCTTCGGACTAAGGTATGCCTCTCCCTGTAGCCTGCTAAATGATCAGTCAGGACTCTCAGCGGTCACTGATCTCCTGCTCCGAATCGAATATGGGGTTTACACATAACTCTCCTGGCTACCTCACACCCTCATCAAGCAATAGCTGCTTCCAAACGTGCTAAAGCCTGCGCCGCAGCGTCATGAGCCCCGTGCGTTGGGGCTGGTCAGCCTTAGCAATCTCAGCCCCCGCGCCCCGCCCGAGCACCACCCAGCTGGTGAAAATGGATTCTGCCAGCCCCACAACGCGGGGCTAGCGTTGACAGGAAAACCACTGTATAAGTAGCCAGGTTGACAATCAACAAAACCCAACCCTGAAGGAGCACCAATGCCGTCCACGCACCTCAAGTCGGTCCCCCTCGTATTGGGCGTGATGATTGTCGGCTCTTCGCATTTAAGGGTGTAGAAAAAATCTGACCGGCTGGAAAAGGAGTCGAGGATCTTAGAAAATGTAAGCTC
>NZ_MBPN01000214.1 GCF_001695625.1 Pseudomonas defluvii | reverse complement strand
ATCGCCGATGGTAGTGTGGGGTTTCCCCATGTGAGAGTAGGTCATCGTCAAGATTAAATTCCGAAACCCCTATCTGCACATGCAGGTAGGGGTTTTGTCTTTGTGGCCTGGAAAACATTGCCAGCAGGGCGGCTGTCGCTATTTCACGTTTGTGGGCTGGCTTGTGGCCTCTAAGCGGCTGGCAGTGTGCGATCCACTCAGGGAGGCCCCTCCATGGCTGGGCTTTCCGGCTCCCAGGTCGTCTCTCGTGGCTACAGATTTCTATGCAAGTCTTCGAGGCATGGCTATCATGCCTGCCTCATTGTGAGTCGAGATTGGCATGCTGAAGTTGTTAAACCTCCTTAAAGATGGCCGGTTTCATTCCGGACAGGCGCTGGGGGCCGCCTTGGGTGTCAGTCGCAGTGCTGTCTGGAAGCAGTTGCAGCACCTTGAGGCTGAGCTGAACTTGCCTATTTATAAAGTCCGCGGTCGCGGTTATCAGCTGGCGACGCCATTGTCCTTGCTGGAAACGGCGGCAATTGCAGAGCGATCTGTCGACGAGTCGTGGCCGGCATTGATTTTCGACTCAATCGACTCGACAAATGCCCAGGCGCTCCGTGAGGTCAATGAGGGGCGAGTTGCTCCTTTTATTGTTCTGGCTGAGCGGCAAACGGCCGGGCGAGGCCGTCGTGGGCGTAGTTGGGCCAGTCCGTTTGCAGAGAACCTTTATTACAGTCTGGTACTGCGGATAGAGGGTGGTATGCGCCAGTTGGAAGGGCTTAGCCTGGTCGTTGGCTTGGCGGTGATGCGCACGCTACATGCCTATGGTGTCAGTGGCGCAGGTCTTAAGTGGCCAAACGATGTGTTGGTGAATAATCAAAAAATTGCCGGTATCTTGCTAGAACTTGTAGGTGATCCTGCAGATGTTTGCCACGTGGTGATGGGCGTTGGGATCAACGTCAACATGCAGGCCAGCAGTGAAGTGGATCAGCAATGGACGTCCATATGGCGAGAGGTTGAGGAGGTCGTTGATCGCAATCAGCTGGTCGCTCTGCTCAATCAGAACCTGCAGGAAGACCTGGTTCGGCATCGCCAGTCGGGATTTGCAGTATTCCAGGGTGAGTGGGAGAAGGCGCACCTCTGGCAAGGTCGCGCGGTATCGCTTATTGCAGGTAATCATCAGGTCGATGGTGTGGTGAGAGGCATTGATCGTCAGGGGGCTCTGCGTCTTGAGGTCGATGGTGTTGAAAAGAGCTTTAGTGGCGGAGAGCTCAGTTTGAGGTTGCGCGATGATTCTTGAGCTCGATTGCGGTAACAGCTTTATCAAATGGCGAATCATTCGCTCTGAGGATGCCTCGATAGTCGCTGGTGGCGTCGTTGAGTCCAATGAAGCATTGATTGCCTCGATCCATGCAGTTCCAGGTAGCGCCCCTCGATGCTGTCGCTTGGTCAGTGTCAGGGGAGAGGATGAGACAGCAGGACTGCGTGCAGCTCTGGTTGAGCAGTTCGGTCTGCTGGTTGTTAGTGCTGAGCCAGCGAAAGAGTTGGCCGGGGTTCGTAATGGCTACGATGATTTCCAGCGATTGGGGCTGGATCGTTGGTTGGCGCTTTTGGGTGGCTATCATCTGGCCAAGGGTGCTTGTGTGGTTATCGACTTCGGTACAGCGGTAACGGCCGACTTTGTCGCGGCTGACGGGGCGCATCTTGGGGGGTTTATTTGCCCTGGGTTGCCGCTGATGCGTAATCAGCTGCGCACCCATACCCGTCGTATCCGTTATGACGACGCCGCAGCAGAGCGTGCGCTCTCAAGCGTGGAGCCTGGGCGTTCGACTGTCGAGGCGGTTGAGCGCGGCTGTCTGTTAATGCTCCAAGGGTTCGTATTGACACAGGTAGAGCAGGCTCACTCGCTTTTTGGAGAGGCATTTACACTGTTCCTCACGGGTGGTGATGCGCCCCTGGTTCATCAGGTGGCTCCGTGTGCTCGCGTGGTACCGGATCTAGTGTTTGTTGGTCTGGCGATAGCCTGCCCCCTGGATTGAGGTATCTATGCGCTGGTTGTTTCTTCTCTTGGTGGTGCTCAATGCTGTTTATTACGTCTGGCATCAGCAAGAAGCGCCTTTGAAGGCAAAGGAGGTAGCCCCGCTGTCTTTGTATAAAGGTAGTCAGCAGGGTATTCGCCTTTTGAGTGAGTCGGGGGCTGGAGGGCGCAGCGCGCAGCAGGCTGAAGATTGTCTCTACATCGGTGGCCTTGCCAAGGTTGAGCAATTGAATGCGCTTCGTCAGCGTTTGGTTTCGTTGGATGTGGCGACTGCACAGGTAGTTGGGGTGCTGGGTGACAGCCCGGGATTCTGGCTGCAGGTGGCGCCCCAAAGCCGACGTTTACTGGGCGAAGCGCTGCTCGCGACACTTTCCCATGATTTCAAAGACTTAAAACATAAAATAATGTTGTGCGAGGGTATTGCAACTGCTGAATAGCTTGATAGAATGGCGCCCGCTTCACAGGGAACACCACTAGTTGGAAAGCCTGTGTAGCAACTGTCAAATTAGCTAACCTCAAGATTTTAATGAGAAAAAGCTTGACAGGAAGGCAGCAAGAGTTGAAAATGCTGCCCACGTTCAGGAGGGGTTCCCGAGCGGCCAAAGGGATCAGACTGTAAATCTGACGTCTACGACTTCGAAGGTTCGAATCCTTCCCCCTCCACCAGTTTAGCGAGAGCTGCAAGCTCCGCGGGTATAGTTTAGTGGTAGAACCTCAGCCTTCCAAGCTGATGATGCGGGTTCGATTCCCGCTACCCGCTCCAGGTTTGCTGTTTTTGCAAAGTGTAAGGCTCTTGTAGCTCAGTTGGTAGAGCACACCCTTGGTAAGGGTGAGGTCAGCGGTTCAAATCCGCTCAAGAGCTCCATATTAACAAGGCAGATATGAAAATATCTGCCTTTGTTTTAATGGTTGGCGTGACTAGTTAAATTCTTCTGCGGGGGACAGTCTCGATGGCTAAGGAAAAGTTCGAACGTAACAAGCCGCACGTGAACGTAGGTACTATTGGTCACGTTGACCATGGTAAGACCACGTTGACTGCTGCGCTGACTCGCGTTTGCTCCGAAGTTTTCGGTTCGGCTAAAGTCGATTTTGATAAGATTGACAGCGCTCCAGAAGAAAAAGCTCGCGGTATCACCATTAACACCGCGCACGTCGAGTATGACTCGAATATTCGTCACTATGCTCACGTTGACTGCCCAGGTCACGCTGACTATGTGAAGAACATGATTACAGGTGCTGCCCAGATGGACGGCGCTATCCTGGTTTGCTCGGCCGCCGATGGTCCGATGCCACAAACCCGTGAACACATCCTGCTGTCCCGTCAGGTAGGCGTTCCGTACATCGTGGTCTTCCTGAACAAGGCTGACCTGGTAGACGACGC
>NZ_MBPN01000213.1 GCF_001695625.1 Pseudomonas defluvii | reverse complement strand
TCGCACTACACCGACTGGACCATCGGCCACGTACATGCGGGCGCCCTGGGCTGGGTCGCGATGATCTCCATCGGCGCGCTGTACCACATGATCCCGAAAGTCTTCGGTCGTGAGCAGATGCACAGCATCGGCCTGATCAACGCCCACTTCTGGCTGGCCACCATCGGCACCGTGCTCTACATCGCCTCGATGTGGGTCAACGGTATCGCCCAAGGCCTGATGTGGCGCGCGGTCAACGCCGACGGCACCCTGACCTACTCCTTCGTCGAGACCCTGGTCGCCAGCCACCCTGGCTTCATCGTGCGCTTCGTCGGCGGTGCCATCTTCCTGACTGGCATGTTGCTGATGGCCTGGAACACCTGGCGCACCGTGACCGTCGCCGCTCCGGCCAAAACCGAAGCCGACGCCGCCACCCAGCTGGCCTGAGGAAAGCGAAATGAAACACGAAACTATTGAGAAGAACGTTTTCCTGCTGGTGCTGCTGATGGTGGTCGCCGTGAGCATCGGTGGCCTGACCCAGATCGTCCCGCTGTTTTTCCAGGACGTCACCAACAAGCCGGTCGAGGGCATGAAGCCCTACACCGCACTGCAACTGGAAGGCCGTGACATCTACATCCGTGAAGGCTGCGTCGGCTGCCACTCGCAGATGATCCGCCCGTTCCGTGCTGAAACCGAGCGCTACGGCCACTACTCGGTTGCCGGTGAGAGCGTCTGGGACCACCCGTTCCTGTGGGGTTCCAAGCGTACCGGCCCGGACCTGGCCCGTGTCGGCGCTCGCTACTCCGACGACTGGCACCGTGCGCACCTGTACAACCCGCGCAACGTCGTGCCTGAGTCGAAGATGCCCGCCTACCCATGGCTGGTGGCCAACCAGGTCGACAGCACGCACACCGAGGCCAAGCTGCGCACCATGCGCACCCTCGGCGTACCGTACAGCGATGCCGACATCGCCGGTGCCCGCGACGCGGTCAAGGGCAAGACCGAAATGGATGCGCTGGTCGCCTACCTGCAGGTGCTCGGCACCGCGATCAAGAACAAGAGGTAAGCCCCATGGACTTCACACTGGATATCGGCCAGCTACGCGGCCTGGGCACACTGCTGGTGATGATTGCCTTCATCGGCCTGGCCTTCTGGGTGTTCAACGCCCGCCGCGACCGTGACTTTGCCGAGGCACGCCTGCTGCCGTTCGCCGATGATCGCCTGCCCCCTACCGCCAATGAATCCGCCTTGAGGAGTACCCGGCAATGACCACCTTCTGGAGTACGTATATCTGCGTACTGACCATCGGTAGCCTGGTTGGCCTGACCTGGCTGCTACTGGCCACACGCAAAGGCGAAAGCAAAGGTTCCACCGACCAGACCATGGGCCACAGCTTCGACGGCATCGAGGAATACGACAACCCGCTGCCCAAGTGGTGGTTCTGGCTGTTCGTTGGCACCCTGATGTTCTCGGTCGGCTACCTGATCCTCTACCCTGGCCTGGGTAACTGGAAAGGCATGCTGCCTGGCTACAAGGACGGCTGGACCGGCGTTAACGAATGGCAGAAAGAGATGGACAAGGCAGACGCCAAGTTCGGACCGATCTTCGCCAAATTCGCCGCCATGCCAGTGGAGGAAGTGGCCAAGGACCCACAAGCCCTGAAAATGGGTGGCCGCCTGTTCGCCTCCAACTGCTCGGTGTGCCACGGTTCCGACGCCAAGGGCGCCTATGGCTTCCCTAACCTGACCGACAATGACTGGCGCTGGGGTGGCGAGCCGGAGACCATCAAGGCCTCGATCCTCAATGGCCGTCACGGCATCATGCCGGCCTGGGCCGAAGTGATTGGCGAACAAGGTGTAGCCGACGTGGCGGCCTTTGTCCTGACCAACCTCGATGGCCGCACCCTGCCAGAAGGCACTAAAGCCGATCCGGCCAATGGCCAGAAGCTCTTCGCAACCAACTGCGTGGCTTGCCACGGCCCTGAAGGCAAAGGTACCCCGGCCATGGGCGCACCGAACCTGACTCACCCACAGGCGTTCATCTACGGCTCGAGCTTTGCCCAACTGCAGCAGACCATCCGTTACGGCCGCCAGGGCCAGATGCCTGCCCAGCAGGAAATCCAGGGTAACGACAAGGTTCACCTGCTGGCCGCCTACGTCTACAGCCTGTCCAAGGGGAACGAACAGGCCTCTGCCAAGTGAAATGATTTTGTAACTGAGGCTTGACTAAAAACGCCGCACCTTCAGGGGTGCGGCGGCTTATCCCCCCTCCTTCCTCCCGCCTTGCGACCAAGTGTCGCAGCCAGGCACACCCTCGCCTTGCACCGCCATCAATTGGAACTAAGCTTGTTGCCACAGTGGGTGGAATGAGCGGTCCTGCTGCACTTTTCTGGGGCACTCACCACCAACGATTCGGCGCAAAGGCTGATAGGGCGGCTCATGTCAGCCATCCTCGACCCGACAGCCGTTTCGACAAACGGTGCATCCGCGCGATTGCCCGGTAATAAAAACCGAAAAATCGTACACATAAAAGCAAATTAACTGTGTACAATTTTCGCGCCAGAAAAGCTCGAAAGGGCCGCAACACACGCTCTGGCAAGGATCGGCGCGGATGCCATCGCGTTGCAATAACCACACGGTTTATACATACTTGCGCCGATTTTTACCCTAAAAAAACACCCAAACCGTGGAACCTTAGAATGAGCACAGCAATCAGTCCGACTGCTTATAACTATAAGGTAGTCCGCCAGTTCGCCATCATGACGGTGGTCTGGGGGATCCTTGGCATGGGGCTTGGTGTCTTCATTGCCTCGCAATTGGTATGGCCCCAGCTGAACCTGGACCTGCCCTGGACGACCTTTGGACGCCTTCGCCCGCTGCACACCAACCTGGTGATTTTCGCCTTTGGTGGATGTGCGCTGTTTGCCACCTCCTATTACGTCGTGCAGCGTACCTGCCAGACGCGACTGATCTCTGACAGCCTTGCGGCCTTCACCTTCTGGGGTTGGCAAGCCGTGATCGTCGGTGCACTCATCACATTGCCGATGGGCTACACCACGACCAAGGAATACGCAGAGCTGGAGTGGCCGATCGCCATTCTGCTGGCCATTGTCTGGGTGACCTACGGTATTGTGTTCTTTGGCACCATCGTCAAGCGCAAGACCAAGCACATCTATGTCGGTAACTGGTTCTACGGCGCCTTCATCGTGGTTACCGCGATGCTGCACATCGTCAACCACATGTCGTTGCCGGTCAGCCTGTTCAAGTCCTACTCGGCTTACTCCGGCGCCACCGATGCAATGATCCAGTGGTGGTACGGCCACAACGCCGTGGGCTTCTTCCTGACCACCGGCTTCCTGGGCATGATGTACTACTTCGTACCCAAGCAGGCCGAGCGTCCGATCTACTCCTATCGCCTGTCGATCGTGCACTTCTGGGCACTGATCACCCTGTACATCTGGGCCGGCCCGCACCACCTGCA
>NZ_MBPN01000212.1 GCF_001695625.1 Pseudomonas defluvii | reverse complement strand
GCGACTGTTCTGGTCAAGATTTTAAGCGCTTCGATTGTTCAAGCAGTGTATGATTGCGCCCGTCAGCCCCGCCGGGGCTTGTGGAATACCACCATGGACTTACCCAGTAGTTACTCAATAGCTGATTTTGCCAATCACGATCTGACTGATTGATCCTCCCGGCGTGCTCCCTGCTGGGAGTGGAGTTCGCCTATGACTGAAATCGAAGTAAAAAAGACCCAAGATAGCCTGCAGGATCGCCTGGCCCAGGTGGTTGAGCTGTTGCAGCGCCAGCGTGTTGTTGAAGACCTCACGCATCGCCAGGAAGGTCATCATCATGACCTGGTTGAAAACCTGGTTCATCGACAGAATCTTGTCGAGCTGCAGCGCAAGCTCGACGATCTGCACTCTGCCGACGTCGCCTATATTCTCGAAGCGTTACCGCTCGATGACCGATTGACCGTTTGGCAGTTGGTCAAGGCTGAGCGTGACGGCGACATCCTGCTCGAAGTGTCTGACTCGGTTCGAGAAACCCTGATCGCCGACATGGACGATCATGAGCTCCTGGCTGCGGCCAAGGAGATGGATGCTGACGAACTGGCAGACCTTGCCCCAGAGTTGCCGCGCGACGTCGTTCACGAGCTCATGGAGAGCCTGGATGCTCAGCAGCGTGAGCGTGTGCGTTCTGCTCTGAGCTATGACGAGGACCAGGTCGGTGCGCTGATGGACTTCGAGATGGTGACCATTCGTGAGGATGTCAGCCTTGAAGTGGTGTTGCGTTACCTGCGTCGCCTGAAAGAGTTGCCGGGGCATACCGACAAGCTTTTCGTGGTCGATTATGACGGTATCCTCAAAGGCGTTTTGCCGATCAAGCGTCTGTTGGTCAATGACCCGGAGAAAAAGGTTTCCGAGGTCATGGCCAGCGATCCGGTGACCTTCCACCCCGAGGAAGACGCTTACGATGCGGCCCTGGCATTTGAGCGCTATGACTTGATCTCTGGCCCAGTCGTTGACAAAAACGACCGCCTGATTGGCCGTCTGACCATTGATGAAATGGTTGACCTTATTCGGGAGGAAAGCGAAAGCGAAGTCCTGAGCATGGCGGGTCTGCGCGAAGAGGAAGATATCTTTGCTTCGGTCTGGCGCTCGCTGCGTAACCGTTGGGCCTGGTTGGCGATCAACCTGATTACTGCATTCGTGGCCTCTCGTGTGATTGGCCTGTTTGAGGGGTCGATCGAAAAACTGGTGGCGTTGGCTGCCTTGATGCCGATCGTGGCGGGTATTGGTGGTAACTCCGGTAACCAGACGATCACCATGATTGTTCGCGCTATGGCGCTTGATCAGGTGAGCCCAGGGAATACGTCGCGGCTAATGCGTAAGGAACTGGCGGTTGCCCTGATCAACGGCCTTATTTGGGGTGGTGTGATAGGTATCGTGGCGTTCCTGCTTTACCACAGCTGGTCGCTGGGTGTGGTGATGACTGCTGCAATGACCCTGAACCTGTTGCTTGCTGCGCTGATGGGTGTGCTGATTCCGATGACCCTGGTGCGTATGGGGCGTGATCCGGCAATGGGCTCCAGCGTGATGATCACGGCTGTAACCGACAGCGGTGGTTTCTTCATCTTTCTGGGGCTTGCAACTATCTTTCTGCTGTAAGTGTGTTTGGCTCAGGCACAAAAAAGCCCGCAATGATGCGGGCTTTTTTGTGTGTGCGTGATTCAGGAAGCATCAGCTGCCATTTCTGCATCATGGGCGATCAGCGCGACCAGTGCATTCTGTTGGCGGTGGGAGAGCTGGCGAAAGCGTTGCAGCAGTTCGCGTTCGTGCAGGGACAGTTCAGGGCTGTCCAGGCGCATGCTTAGCTCATCGCCCAGAGCTCCTTCCTGGATCAGACTTTGCTCTAGGCGAGCGATGATTTCAGAGTTCATGCTGCGATGGTGGTTGCGCGCAACCTCAGCAATGCGCTCACGCATTCCGTCGGGCAGGCGGACGACGAATTTGTCTGCGGTGCGGCTTGAGTAGATAGCCTGTTTCATTGGGCGCATATAATTGACCGGTTTTAGTTCAGGGGAAGCGGTTCTTGAAATTGGCCGCACGGTGACGTTACGACCACTGTTGGGGCCAAATGTTCAACCTGAATTGCGAATGAGGCGCTTATGATGCCTCACAATCGCCGGTTCCTTGGCGTCAATTCTGTGACAAATAATGAGCTGGATAAAGGCTATTTGCCAGTACCAATTATCAGAAATGCGTACTGGTTTTGAAAGTTTTCATTTTTTCGCTTATCCGTTTGAGTGATAGCTTTCTCCTCGCACCGGCAAATGGCAACAATGGCGCGGTAGAAAACTCTAAAATTTGCGTGGTTTCCTTAACTTAAGAGCATAGTGGCTATGCAGCATGACGCAAGTGACGATTGCTTGACAGTCCAGACGGTCAAGGCCGGCCGATTGATCTACCTCATGGGGGCTTCAGGGGCCGGCAAGGACAGCCTGATCGAAGCGGCTCGTCCTGTGCTTCAAGGGCGGGGCGTAATGATCGCGCGGCGTGTGATTACCCGGGCGGTGGAGGCCAAGGGGGAGGACGCTCATGGTGTTACCTGGCAGCAGTTTGAGTTGCTTCGTGATCAGAAGGCGTTTGCGTTGCATTGGCAGGCTAACGGGTTGTCCTACGGTATTCCGGCGCAGATCGATGCCTGGCTGGAAGAGGGGCGGCACGTGCTGGTCAATGGTTCCCGGGCTCACTTGGTTGAGGCCCGCAGGCGCTACCCGAGCCTGTTGCCAATCTTGCTGACCGTTGATGCCGGAGTGCTGCGTGCGCGTTTGCTTGGGCGCGCGCGTGAAAGTCTTGATGATATCGAGCGTCGTCTGGAGCGTGCCCGTGCCTTGGCTTGTGTCGAGGATCGTACAGTGCGTGTTCTGGATAACTCCGGTGAGTTGCTTGATACCGTTTCGCGCTTGTTGATACTGCTGAGCGAGGAGGGGGTGTTGGCTGCGAAGGCGTAAATAAAGCCTACAGCTAAAAACCCCTACGGATGACATGACAAATGTCGGTGTGCTGGGTAACATGCTCGCCGACTTGCGCTGCGCAGCATTCGCTGCCGGTTTCTGCGTCTCAGTAGCTCAATTGGATAGAGCATCCCCCTCCTAAGGGGAAGGTTGGCAGTTCGAACCTGCCCTGGGACACCATATGCCTCAACGTAGCCTGGAATGATCCCATCCGTCTCTGGCAGGTGCCCTGCAGGGAGGCTGTATTGAGATGCATGTTTTGGTCGGGTTGCTGATGTGGGCTGCTGCTTATATATGGCTAGGGTGAGCAGGGCTTGTTAAGCATTTGAAGCCTAAAGAGAAAATCTGAAAAAACTCGAAATAATTGCTTGACGGGCGCTTCGAAAAGCGTAGAATGCGCGCCATCGGTTGAGACGAAACGCTCTTAACCAACCGCTCTTAACCAACCGCTCTTTAACAATCGAATCAAGCAATTCGTGTGGGTGCTTGTGAAATCAGACTGATAGTCAAA
>NZ_MBPN01000211.1 GCF_001695625.1 Pseudomonas defluvii | reverse complement strand
CCTGCGGCTGGCCACCTCGATCAAGCAGGGCACGGTGACGGCCTCCCTGATGCTCCGAAAGCTCGGCAGCTACCCACGCCAGAACGGCCTGGCCGTGGCGCTCCGCGAGCTGGGCCGCATCGAGCGCACGCTGTTCATCCTGGACTGGCTGCAAAGCGTGGAACTGCGCCGCCGCGTGCATGCCGGCCTGAACAAGGGCGAGGCGCGCAATGCGCTGGCCAGGGCAGTGTTTTTCAACCGCCTGGGTGAAATCCGCGACCGCAGTTTCGAGCAGCAGCGCTACCGGGGGGTCTCCTCGTTTTCAGTGCAATAAGTGACGGTACGCAAAGCTAGCACTGGCGCGGGGGTGGTCTGGGTAGACCGTTGATTTCATTGACTTTCCTGTTCGCTTTGTAAACGGGTATGGTGGCCTCCCACTTTTGAGGTTCACGATGCAGGGTTGGCACACAACGTTTTTGGGGATGCGTGGGCTCCCCCGCGATATCAGCGACTTCGAGATGAAGGCATTTTTCACCTTCGATGGTGCCGAGCGCGACGCAATCAATGCACGCCGAGGTGATTCCCACAAGCTTGGTCTGGCGCTCCATATTGGTTTCCTGCGCATGAGTGGGCGTTTGCTCGGTGCCTTTCGGGTAATTCCAGTAGCCTTGTGGCGCCACCTTGGCAACGAGCTTGGCATTGCAGCACCAGAAGTCGCCTCGCTGAGAGCCATGTATGAACGCGGGCGCACGCTATTCGATCACCAACAAGTAGCCTGCACGGTCCTTGGATTCCAGTGGATGAGCGAGCACCAGCGCCGCTCACTGGTACGTGAACTGCGCGACGAAGTGGCGCGCTGCGCCGACCGCGATCAGCTACTCGTGCGGGCGCGTCAATGGCTGTACAAGAACAAGCTGGTGATCGTGCACGAGCGGGCAATTCGGACACTGATTGCGGCGGCACTTGCCCAGCTTGAAGTTGAAACAGGCACCGCCATCGCCGCCAGCGTTGATCCAGCAACACTTGATCGCTGGCGAGCCTCAGTTTCAGAGCTGCGCCCAGATGGACAAACCCAGCAGAGTTGGCTATGGGCTGCACCGGCGAAACACTCAACCCGCCAAATCAGCGAGGTACTGGAGCGCATCGACCTGCTTTACACGCTGGACGTTCATAAGCACCTGGCAGACATCCCCGATCTCATCTTGCGCCGCTACGCGCGCCGACTTGTCTCCAGGCCGCCCTCAGCCGGAGCCAAGATCAAAGAGCCAGCGCGCACCGTGGAGGTCGCATGCTTTCTTCGGTATTGCCTGTTCACCACCACAGACCAGTTGATCCTTATGGTGCAGCGCCGGATCGCCGATCTGTGGCGTCAGGCTGCCGCCGATGTCCCCGCTACCGTCAATTGGGCCGCAATGTACAAAACGCTGCTCGGCGAACTTGTTGCCTTGAGCGCGCAAGGTGCGGTGCCAGATGCTGAGTTGCGTGCCCGTCTTGAAGCCTTGATCACCGAAACCCAGAAACGCAAACCACCGAGCAGGGCCTCCCTGGTCCGCGAGGGATTGATTGATGGAATTCGCCCCGTGCGGTCGTTGCTCGTCGCCATTGCAAAGCTGCCCTGGCAGGCCACCGGCGAGCATCCTGCCATCGAGTACCTTGCCAAGCTGCAAGCTTTATATCTCAAAGGATCCAGAAAGCTGCCAGTTGAAGTGGTGGCACCAAGTCTGGGAATGATCTGGCAGGTTTCGATCTCCAGCCCAGACCGGGAACGGGCGTTTCAGGCGTTGGAGGTGGCCACCCTGTTTGCCCTGCGCCGCGCGGTGCGCAATGGCTCGGTCTGGATTGAGCACAGCCTGAGCTTTCGGGGTCGTGCGCGCTTGTTCTTCACGGACGAGCGTTGGCAGGCAGAGTCCAAGAAACACTATGCCCGTCTATCGTTACCCAGCAAGGCTGCCACTTTCTTGAAGCCTTTGCTGGCCAGAGTAACTGCCGGTGTCGATGCGGTGGCCGCTGCAGCCCGCAGTGGCGTACTGCGCGTGGATGATGAACTCCATTTGTCGCCATTGCCCGCAGAGGACGAAGACCCAGAAGTGACCAAGCTGCGCGCGGCTTTGGATCACCGCATCGGTGAGGTTCAATTGCCGGAAGTGATTCTGGCCGTTGACGCCCAGGTGCGCTTTAGCTGGATCATGCTCGGACGTGAGCCGCGCTCTACCGACGAGCTGCTGATGGTCTATGCCGGCATCATGGCCCACGGCACCAGTCTGACTGCGGTCGAATGCGCGCGCATGATTCCGCAATTGTCTGCCACCAGCATTCGCCAGGCCATGCGCTGGGCGCGGGACGAACGGCGTCTGAGCCAGGCCTGCCAGGCTGTGCTGGAATTCATGCAGCGACACCCGATTGCCGCCACCTGGGGGCGGTCCGATTTGGCATCTTCTGACATGATGAGCATGGAGACCACCAAACGGGTGTGGCAAGCCCGGCTTGATCCTCGGCGCAACACACCTTCCATTGGAATCTACTCCCATGTAAAAGACCGGTGGGGCATCTTCCATGCGCAGCCCTTTGTGCTCAATGAGCGCCAGGCGGGCGTGGCCATTGAAGGTGTCATCCGCCAAGAAAAGCTGGAGACCAGCCAGCTTGCTGTGGATACCCATGGCTACACCGACTTTGCCATGTCACATGCCCGTTTGCTTGGTTTTGATCTTTGCCCGCGGTTGAAGGAACTCAAACAGCGCCACCTCTTTGTGCCACGCGGCACCAAAGTGCCCGCAGAAATCGCTGCGGTGTGCGAAGCCAATGTCGACGTCGCTTTGATCGAAAAGCATTGGGATAGTCTGGTGCACCTGGCAGCCTCGGTCATGAGCGGACATGCCAGTGCGGTGGCAGCTCTTGCGCGGTTCGGTTCTGCCGCCCAGGGCGATCCAATCTATGAGGCTGGCGTGCAATTGGGGCGGTTGCTGCGTACGGCGTTTTTGGCTGACTACTTTGTCAAGGACGCTTTCAGGAACGAGTTGCGCCGGGTGCTCAATCGGGGCGAGGCTGTTAACGCCCTCAAGCGCGCCATTTATACCGGCCGGATCAGCCCGGCGCAGGCCAAACGTGTCGATGAAATGCAGGCTGTGGCCGATGCGTTGAGCCTGATGGCCAACATCGTGATGGCGTGGAATACCTCACAGATGCAGGCGGTCCTGGATCGCTGGTCGAACCGCCGCCAGGTCATTCCACCGGAACTGATCGGGAAGATTGCGCCCACCAGGCTGGAGAGCATCAACTTGCGGGGTGTGTTTCGCTTCCCGGTTGACCGCTATGCTGACCAAATCCTGCCTTCGCGGCCAAATGCATCGATAACTGGCACCAATGGATGAAACCGACCACGGTTTGACGCCACGAATCGCAGATTTGAAAGTGAACAGGAAAGTCAATGAAATCAACGATCTACCAACACCACCTCCGCGCCAGTGCTAGCTTTTCGTACCGTCACTTATTGCACTGAAAACGAGGAGACCCCTACCGGGCTAGCGGCCTCAATCTGGTAACGGCTGCCGTCGTGTTGTGGAACACGGTCTATCTGGAACGGGCTGCGC
>NZ_MBPN01000210.1 GCF_001695625.1 Pseudomonas defluvii | reverse complement strand
GCAGCGACGGGCGTCGCTGCCTGCAGGTCGCGTCAGATGCGGAAGCTGCCGACCAGGTGTTTCAAGCGGGTAGCCTGTTGTTCCAGGTCTGAGCAGGCGCGCAGGGTCGATTGCAGGTTCTCGACACCTTCCTGGTTGAGCATGTTGATTTCATTGATGTCCATGTTGATCGAGTCGACAACCGCCGTCTGCTCTTCAGTAGCGGTAGCGACCGATTGGTTCATGCCGTCAATCTCGCCGATGCGCTGTGTCACGCTGCTCAGGCGCTCGCCTGCCTGGTTGGCGATCGACACGCTGTCCTGGCTGTGACGCTGGCTCTGACTCATGGTGTCAACCGACTCACGGGCGCCAACCTGCAACTCCTCAATCATGTTCTGCACCTGTTGTGCCGACTCTTGCGTGCGGTGTGCCAGGTTGCGGACTTCATCAGCAACCACCGCAAAACCACGACCGGCCTCGCCAGCTCGCGCAGCTTCGATCGCTGCGTTGAGTGCCAGCAGGTTGGTTTGCTGCGAGATGCTGGTGATGACTTCAAGGATTTGGCCAATGTTGACCGTCTTGTTGTTGAGCGTCTCGATGTGGGCGCTGGACGTGCAGATCAGGTCAGACAGGCGATTCATGGCCTGGATATTGCGGTCGACCACCTGCTGACCTTCTTCGGCCAGGTGCCGTGCAGAACTGGCCTGTTGTGAGGCCTGCGCAGCGTTATGGGCGATTTCCTGGGCGGCGGCACCCAACTGATTGATTGCTGCGGCAACGCTGTTGGTGCGGTTGGACTGTTCGTCAGAGTTGACCATCGACGAGTTTGAGGCGCTGATTACACGCAATGCCACTTCGTTGACCTGTTGGGTCGCCGAAGACACTTCGCGAATAGAGCCGTGGATGCGTTCGACGAAACGGTTGAATGCCTTGCCCAGGGTGCCGAACTCATCGTGGTTGTGAATGTTCAGGCGTTTTGTCAGGTCACCTTCACCTTCAGCAATGTCTTCCATTGCCTTGGTCATGATGTTCAAGGGTTGCAACAGCATGCGAATCAGCAGGCCCAGCAGGGCGATGATGATAACGATGGCGACCAGGGTGGCGATGATCGCCGAGGTGCGGAATTTGCTGAGCATGGCATAGGCTTTCTCCTTGTCGATGGACAGGCCGATGTACCAGTTGGCTGACGGCAGGCCTTTGACTGGCGCAAAGCTCAGTACGCGGGTGCGGCCGTTAAGCTCGACTTCGCTCATTTCCTTGGTGAGGCTTGGGGTGTTCTGCGGGAACAGGTCCGACAGTGACTTCATCACCAGGTTTTTGTCGGGGTGCACCAGGATTTTGCCCTGATCGTTCACCAGGAAGGCATAGCCCATGCCGCCAAAGTTCAGCGAATTGATAATCTCTGTCAGGCCGTCGAGGGCCAGGTCACCGCCGACCACGCCGATATTACGGGCTGCCGTAACCACCACGGAAATCACCATCTTGCCGGTGCTGGCGTCGATGTAAGGTTCGGTCAGGATCGGGCCATTGGCTGCCAGGCCATCCTTGTACCAAGGGCGAACACGTGGGTCGTAACCGTCGGGCATCTTGGTCAGCGGACGAATGGTGAAGCCACCATTGATGTCGCCCAGGTAAACCGTCAGGAAGCTTGAAACAAGCGATTGTTGGCCGAGTATCGTGCCGATGGCTTCTTGATTGGGGAAGGCGGCGATGTTCTGGGCCGCGTTTTGTACCAGCAGAATACGACCGTCAAACAGGTTCTTGATGTTGGTCGATGTGGATTCGCCCATTTCCTCAAGATAGTTTTTCAGATCATCGCGAATCGCATTACGCTGCAGGTAATCGTTGTACAAGGTAAAGAGGGCGAAGGCGATCATGACGATCAATGAAGCGGCCATTAGGATCTTATGGCTGAAACGGAGGCTTTTGTTCATAACGTATATGTCCGCTAAGGTCTTCTAATCCGGGTCTGTCGCACAAAGAACAGCTTCAAAGCAGTGCAGGGGCCGATGTCCTTGTCGGGTCTTTTTCTGGCTTTTGGTGCGGTGCATCACACCTAGCTATCGACCGCTTTCATGCAAAGCTTGAATAGAGGAAGAAAAAATAATGACTGACTCCGCACACGTCGTACTGGGCGCAGATGTTGATGGTCAGCCTGTCGTTCAGGCGCTGCGTCTGACCAACCGTCACGGGCTGGTGGCGGGTGCCACGGGTACCGGAAAGACCGTGACGTTACAGCACTTGGCCGAGGCTTTTAGCGACGCGGGTGTGGCGGTGTTTGCCGCCGATGTCAAAGGTGACTTGTGTGGCCTCGGCGCAGAGGGCGATCCGCAGGGGAAAGTCGCCGAGCGCATCGCCTCGATGCCGTGGCTTGAGCATCGCCCGCAGGCCTACCCGGTCACCTTGTGGGATGTTCACGGCCAGTCGGGCCACCCCTTGCGCACGACGCTCAGCGAGATGGGGCCGCTACTGTTGGGTAACTTGCTGGAGCTGACAGACAGCCAGCAAGCCGCGCTGTATGCCGCGTTCAAGGTGGCGGATCGAGAAGGGTTGTTGCTTCTTGACCTCAAGGACCTCAAGGCACTGCTTGCGCACTTGAAGGACAATCCGCAGGTATTGGGCGACGATGCGGCATTGATGACCAGCGGCTCCAGCCAGGCGCTCTTGCGTCGTCTGGCCAGTCTTGAGCAGCAGGGCGCCGAGGCGCTGTTTGGTGAGCCTGCGCTGCAACTGGAAGACCTTTTGCAGCCGGCTGCCGATGGGCGCGGGCGTATCCACCTGCTGGATGCCAGTCGTCTGGTGCATGAGGCGCCAAAGGTGTACGCAACCTTCCTGCTCTGGCTCCTGTCAGAGCTGTTTGAGCAGTTGCCTGAGCGTGGCGACGCAGACAAACCCCTGTTGGCATTGTTCTTTGATGAGGCGCACCTGCTGTTCAGCGGAACGCCAAAGGCATTGCAAGAGCGCTTGGAGCAGGTGGTTCGGTTGATCCGCTCCAAAGGCGTTGGGGTCTACTTTGTTACCCAGTCGCCGGGAGATCTGCCTGACGATGTTCTAGCTCAGTTGGGGTTGCGTATCCAGCATGGCTTGCGTGCATTTACCACCAAAGAGCAGAAATCGCTCAAGGCCGTAGCGGATGGCTTTCGGCCTAATCCGGCGTTTGACACGCTTTCAGTGCTCACGGAGCTTGAGATCGGGGAAGCATTGGTGGGAACCCTGCAGGAGAAGGGAACGCCCGGGATGGTTCAGCGCGTGCGGATTGCACCACCGCAATCACGAATCGGGCCATTGAGTGACGCACAGCGAGCACATCTGATTGCAACTTCGCCGCTGGCTGGTCGTTACGATAAGCCGATCGACCGCGAATCGGCTTATGAAATGTTGTCGGCACGTAAAGGTACCGCGCCGGTGCCGGAGCAGGTGTCTGCAGCCAGTGAGGACAGTTTTGCCGATATAGCCGGTGAGTTTTTACAGAGTGCGGCAGGGCAGGCCATCAAGTCGGCAGTGCGCCAGGCGGCCGGTCAGTTGGGGCGGCAGTTGGTAAGGGGGCTGATGGGGTCGTTGCTGGGGAGTAAACGCCGCTAGTGCTGGGGAGCTTTCAAGCATAAGAAAGGCGCCGT
>NZ_MBPN01000209.1 GCF_001695625.1 Pseudomonas defluvii | reverse complement strand
ATCGTCGGCGACCTGTCCGGTCTGACCCGCGACCGCCAGTATGGTGAGGCGCGCTGGCAAGGGCGTTCTTACATTCTGGTCGACACCGGTGGTATTTCCGGTGACGAGCAGGGCATGGACGAAAAAATGGCCGAGCAGTCGCTGCTGGCCATTGAAGAAGCCGATGTAGTCCTGTTCCTGGTGGATGCCCGTGCGGGCCTGACCGCCGCCGACCAGATGATTTCCGAGCACCTGCGCAAGCGCAACAAGCGCTCGTACCTGGTGGCGAACAAGATCGACAACATCGATCCGCAGATGGCCATCGCCGAATTCTCGCCACTGGGTATGGGCAATGCCTTGCCTGTGGCCGGTTCCCAGGGCCGTGGTATCAATGGCCTGCTGGAAACCGTGCTGGGTGAGTTCCCGCGCGACAAGGACGAGGAAGAAGTCGACCTTAACGTCGCCGAGGGCGAGGAGGCCGTGCGCATTCCTGGTCCGAGCGAGAAGGACGGGATCAAGATCGCCATTATCGGTCGTCCAAACGTCGGCAAGTCGACGCTGGTCAACCGTATGCTCGGCGAAGAGCGGGTGATCGTCTATGACCAACCCGGCACCACCCGCGACAGTATCTACATTCCGTTCGAACGTAATGAAGAGAAGTACACCCTGATCGACACGGCCGGGGTGCGCAAGCGCGGCAAGATCCACGAGGAAGTTGAAAAGTTCTCGGTGGTGAAGACCCTGCAGGCGATCAAGGACGCCAACGTGGTGATCTTCGTCATGGACGCCCGCGAAGGCGTGGTTGACCATGACTTGAACCTGCTGGGCTTCGCTCTGGAAGCGGGCCGTGCGCTGGTGATCGCCCTGAACAAATGGGACGGCATGCAGCCTAGCGAACGCGACTACGTGAAGACCGAGCTGGAACGTCGGCTGTTCTTCGTCGACTTCGCCGACATTCACTTCATTTCGGCGCTGCACGGCACTGGCGTGGGCAACCTGTATCAATCGGTACAGGCCTCGTTCAAGTCTGCGGTAACCCGTTGGCCGACCAGCCGCCTGACCCAGATCCTCGAAGACGCGGTCAGCGAGCACCAGCCGCCGATGGTCAATGGTCGCCGGATCAAGCTGCGTTATGCCCACCTTGGTGGCGCCAACCCGCCGCTGATCGTGATCCACGGCAACCAGGTTGAAAAGGTACCGAAGTCGTATTCGCGCTACCTTGAAAACACCTATCGCCGGGTACTGAAGCTGGTCGGTACGCCGATCCGCATCGAGTACAAGGGCAGCGATAACCCGTACGAAGGCAACAAGAACACGCTGACCGACCGCCAGGTCAACAAGAAGCGTCGTTTGATGTCGCACCACAAGAAAGCCGAGAAGAAGCGCAAAGACAAGCGCAAGTAAGCTTTCAGGCCTAATCGCCGGCTGTGCCGGCGATTAGGATCACCTAACCTTTTTCCTGACCGTTCAATCCGCTATGCTCGGGGGCTTACCTCCCGTGCCGCCTCGAGCCGGATGTTCTGTGTAGAAAGAGGGTTACATGATCAGCAGCAAGTTGCCGAACGTCGGCACGACCATCTTTACCACCATGTCCCAGCTCGCCGCGCAAACCGGCGCCCTGAACCTGTCCCAAGGGTTTCCCGACTTCAATGGCCCGCAAGAACTGCTCGATGCGGTAGGCCGCCATATTGCTGCCGGGCACAATCAGTATTCGCCGATGACCGGCTTGCCCGCCTTGCGTGAGCAGGTTGCAGCAAAGATCGCCCGCAGTTATGGCGTAACGGTTGATGCCGACACTGAAGTGACCATTACTCCCGGTGCGACGGAAGCTATTTTCTGTGCCATCCATGCGGTGATTCGCGCGGGTGACGAAGTGATCGTTTTCGACCCGTGCTACGACAGCTATGAGCCATCGGTGGCGTTGGCCGGTGGTCGCTGTGTGCATGTGCAGTTGAACCCCAACGATTTCTCCATCGACTGGCAGAAATTCAGCGATGCGCTCAGCCCGCGTACGCGGATGATCATTCTGAACTCGCCACACAACCCGAGTGGGGCGCTGATCAGCCGTGCCGAACTGGACCAGTTGGCGGCATTGATTGCCGAGCGCGATATCTACCTGATCAGCGATGAAGTCTACGAACACCTGGTGTTCGATGGCGTAAGCCACGCGAGCGTTCTGGCCCATGAGGCTCTGTATCAGCGCGCTTTTGTGGTCAGCTCGTTCGGCAAGACGTATCACGTCACGGGCTGGAAAACCGGTTATGTGGTTGCGCCGCCGGCCTTGAGCGTGGAGTTGCGCAAGGTTCACCAGTACGTGAACTTCTGCGGCGTGACCCCGCTGCAATGGGCGCTGGCCGACTTCATGGCTGCGCACCCGGAGCATGTCGAAGAATTGCCAGCCTTCTATCAGGCCAAGCGTGATCTGTTCTGCGACCTGCTGACGCCCTCGCGCTTCACCTTCAGCCGCGCGGCGGGCACCTATTTCCAGCTGGTGGACTATTCGCAGATCCGCCCCGACCTGAACGATCTCGAGATGTCCGTGTGGTTGACCCGTGAACACGGCGTGGCGACCATCCCGGTATCGGTGTTCTACCAGCAACCTATTCCCGAACAGCGCCTGGTGCGCCTGTGTTTTGCCAAACGCGAGGAGACGCTGCGTCAAGCAGCGGAGAAACTATGCGCGATCTGAGCTCACTGCCTAACCTGAGCGTTGCCCTGGTCCAGACCACATTGGCGTGGCAGGACCGGTTGGCCAACTATGAACATTTTGAAACCCTGATGGAACAGGCCCGTGGCAGCGATTTGATTGTGCTGCCGGAGATGTTCACGACCGGGTTTTCCATGGACTCCGAACGCCTAGCAGAGCCTGAGAATGGCCCGACGTACAAATGGCTCAAAAGCCAGGCGAAGAAGCTCAACGCGGTGATCACCGGCAGTGTGATCATCCAGGCCGCGGACGGCAGCCATCGTAATCGGCTGCTCTGGGCGCGCCCAGACGGCGAAATCCTGCACTATGACAAGCGTCACCTGTTCCGTATGGCCGGCGAGCACAAGCACTACACGCCCGGCGAGCGCCAGGTGCAGTTCGAGATCAACGGCTGGCGGGTGCGCCCACTGATTTGCTATGACCTGCGTTTCCCGGTCTGGAGCCGTGACCCTCAGGACACCGACCTGCTGCTCTATACCGCCAACTGGCCGGCAGCACGGCGTCAGCACTGGAACCGGTTGTTGCCGGCTCGCGGTATCGAGAACCTCTGTTATGTGGCCGCGGTGAACCGGGTGGGTACAGACGGCAAAGGCTTTGCCTACACGGGCGACAGCCAGGTGCTGGATTTCCAGGGTGAGAGCCTGCTCAGCGCGGGAGAGGCGGATGGTGTGTTTACCGTGGTGTTGAGCGCAGCCGACCTGGCAGCCTACCGTACGCGTTTCCCGGCGAACCTGGACGCCGACGTCTTCGAGTTGCAGTAAGCGTCATCGCAGGCAAGCCAGCTCCAACAACCTGTAGGAGCCGGGCTTGCCCGCGATGCAGCCGCCGCGAACTCACGGCCACCCCACCGACGCCATCGCAGGCAAGCCAGCTCCAACAGAAAGTGCAACCTGTAGGAGCCGGGCTTGCCCGCGATGCAGACGCCGCGAACTCACGGACACCC
>NZ_MBPN01000208.1 GCF_001695625.1 Pseudomonas defluvii | reverse complement strand
GGTTGCGCGGGCCTGTTGGAGCTGGCTTGCCTGCGATGACGTCGGTGGGGTATCTGCGAGTGCGCGGCGTCTGCATCGCGGGCAAGACCCGCTCCTACAGCTGGCGCGGGCTCAGTCGGTGGGGTATTGCGGGGGTGAGCGCCAGCATGTCTGGGGCTTAAAAAAACGAACCCCCGCTAAAAGCGGGGGTTCGTGTGCAGCGTGAGGGCACCCAGAGGCGCCCCTTTCATCGCCATGCGCACTCAGTTGAGTGCAGGCTGGCTCCCATTGATCGGGATACGCTTGGCCTTGGCCTCTTCCGGAACGATGCGCAGCAGGTCGATGCTGAGCAGGCCGTTGGCCAGGGCTGCGGCCTTGACCTCAATATGGTCGGCCAGCCGGAACGACAGTTTGAAAGCCCGCTGGGCAATGCCCTGATGCAGGTAGGTCACGCTTTCGGCGTTGCTGTCGCGCTTGCCGCCAACAACGGTCAAGACGCCTTTCTCCACTTGCAGGTCCAGGTCCTGCTCTTGGAAGCCGGCAGCGGCAACGACGATTCGATAGTGGTCATCGCCATGCTTTTCCACGTTGTAAGGTGGGTAGCTGCTACCCGCTTCATTACGTGCCGCCGACTCGAACAGGTCATTAAAACGGTCGAAACCAACGGAATGGCGGAACAGTGGAGCCAAAGAAAAAGCAGTCGTCATGGTACATCTCCTGATAATCAGCGAGGGATTCAACGCGACCCGAATTCGGCATCGCGTACTCCCTAGATGTGGACCCGACAAACGATTTCAAGCGCCCTCTGAAAAATTTTTCAGGCCGCCTCAGTGAACGGCATACCGAGCAATTGCCCGACGCGATCACAGTCGGTTTCCCGGCGCAATTCGGTGAACAGCGCGGTCGCTTCGGGGTAGGTACGGGTCAGCATCGCCACCCACTGTTTCAGGCGCCCAGGTGCCGCACGTGGCGTCAGCTCGGCCCTGGCCTGGCGCCAGAAGTCCTGGAGCAACGGCATCAGCGCCTGCCAGTCCAGCGGCACAAATTCGACCCCATCGCGCTCGGCGGCGATCTGCCGCGCCAGGTCTGGCCGGGATACCAGGCCACGACCCAGCATGATGTCCTCGACACCACTGATTTCACGGCAACGTCGCCAGTCTTCCAGGGTCCAGACCTCACCGTTGGCAAACACCGGCACCTTGACCACGTCCTGCACCCGCGCCACCCACTCCCAATGGGCAGGCGGCTTGTAGCCATCCACCTTGGTTCGCGCATGCACCACCAGGTGCGCCGAGCCGCCTTCGGCCAGCGCCGTGGCGCAGTCAAGCGCACCGTCCGGGCTGTCAAAACCCAGGCGCATCTTCGAGGTCACCGGAATATGCGCCGGTACCGCCCGCCGCACCTCGCGAACAATGGCGTGCAGCAGTTCAGGCTCCTTGAGCAGCACAGCGCCGCCACGCGACTTGTTCACTGTCTTGGCCGGGCAACCAAAGTTCAGGTCAATCACCGGCGCGCCAAGCTCACAGGCCAACGCGGCGTTCTCGGCCAGGCACACCGGATCGGAACCCAGCAATTGCACGCGCAGCGGTACGCCGGCTGCGGTTTGCGCGCCCAAGGCCAACTCAGGCGCCATCTTGTGGAAATGCGCAGCCGGCAACAAACGGTCGCAGACCCGAATGAACTCAGTGACACACCAGTCGATGCCGCCAACCCGGGTCAGGACGTCGCGCAGAATGTTGTCGACCAGCCCCTCCATGGGGGCCAGGGCAATTTGCATAGGTTGTGTCTCGAGCGAAGAAGGCGCGCAGTCTAGCAAAAAGCCGGGTCTATCGGGCCCCGGCCATCAGCGCCTGACCATACCCCTCAAGAAACTCTGCGGGCATGCGCTTAGGCTTGCCTGTGGACAACTCGATGCAGACAAAGGTGGTCTGCGCCCGTAGCAAGGTGGCGCCATCGCTGGGACGCACCAACTGAAAACGACGTGTCATTTTCAGGCGCTGATCCCAATCGACGATCCAGGTCGCCAACTGCAACTCATCGTCCTGATACGCACTGGCCAGGTAATCGATTTCATGCCGAACCACAGCCATCGCCCGGTCAAGTCGCCGATACTCGACCAGATCCAGGCCCAGGCGCTGCGAATGGCGCCAGGCGCAACGCTCCAGCCAGGTCACATAGACCGCGTTATTGGCATGACCAAGGCCATCGATGTCTTCTGCGCCAACGCGCAGGTCGATGACGAATGGTGTTTCAAGATCCCAACTCATGCCCGCTCCAGGTGCTAGGTAGACCGACAGAGTGTAACGGATGCTCAGGCCGATTGGCGCGCCGCCAAGGTAATGCGCTCAAGCAATGCCAATACCGCCTCGATGAACAGAGGTGCGGACAACACCCGTTGATGCCCACCCTCAGGCAACAGCAACAAGCGACTGTCAAACCAGGCGTCATGAATGACCTGTGCTTCACTGGGCGAAATCCGCTCGTCGTTCTGCGCATGCACGATCAACCCGGGCAGCTCGAGCTGATAGCCGTTAACGTCAAGCCGTGACACCTGCACACCGACGTCCCGCTCAACCTGCCGAATGAACGCGGCTCGCGCCCGCGACGGCATGCCCAGATGCTGGGCAAAACCTCGCAGCACCTCAAGCAGACGCGCCGGGGCTGCCACACTCACCGCGGCATCAGCGCGCAAGCCCCACTGCAACGCCAGCAGCACGCTGGCACCGCCCATCGAGTGCCCGATCACCGCACGCAACGGTGGCAGTTCGGCGGCAGCTTCCAACAAAGCGCGGGCGAACAGCACCACATGCGCCTGCTGCCCAGGGGAATGGCCATGGGCCGGCCCATCCAGCGCCACCACCGTATACCCGGCCGCCACCAGCGCCTGGATCAAATGCGCGAACTGAGTGGGCCTGCCTTCCCAGCCGTGCATCAACAGTACCGCTGGCCCCTGCCCCCAACGCAGTGCTGAAAGCCCGAACCGCAGGGTTATCCGCTCGGCACTGGCCAGCAGCGGCAACTCCCAGGCCTTGGGCGGCAGGTTGCGTGGGGTCATGAAGGCCTGGCGCATCGTGCTCGCCACATGCTCAGGCACCAGCCGGCCAAGGGTACCGTTCACACCACGAATCCAGCTCAAACGGCTCATCGCTTTGCTCCTGTTACACGATCAGATCACCGCCGACTTGGCGGCACGCAGGACACGGTCAGACAGCTCATCGGTACCAAGCGCACGCGCCAATGCCAGACCACCCACCATCAAGGCCAGATCAGCCAGGACCTTGTCGGCGTCCTCAGGACGATCGGCCAGTTGAACCATCATCAGCTCGATGTGCTCGGCCAGGACCTGACGGAAGCTGTCGGGCAAGCGCGTCATTTCGCTCAAGGAAGTGGGCAGCGGGCACGCATGCTCGGTCGCATCTCGGTGCTTACGTGACAGGTAGAATGCCGCCACCAGGGCCCGACGGCCTTCACCATCAAGTGCAGGATCGACCTGTGCCAGCAAGGATCGACGCTCGCCCAACAACTGGCGAAAGGCCTCGAGCATCAACGCATCCTTGCTTTCGAAATGAGCATAAAATCCACCGACGGTAAGCCCAGCCGCCCCCATCACCTGGTTGACGCTAGGCTCTACCGGACCGTGCTGAATCAACGCACTGCAAGCGGCGTCGAGAATCCGATCGCGGGTCTTGGCC
>NZ_MBPN01000207.1 GCF_001695625.1 Pseudomonas defluvii | reverse complement strand
GCATCCAAGCAGCAAGCGCGTTACGCCGTGGGTCGATGTTTGATGTTATGGAGCAGCAACGATGTTACGCAGCAGGGCAGTCGCCCTAAAACAAAGTTATGCCGCACTCACCCCCATGGAGTTTTGATGTTCAAACTTTTGAGTAAGTTATTGGTCTATTTGACCGCGTCTATCATGGCTATTGCGAGTCCGCTCGCTTTTTCCGTAGATTCTAGCGGTGAGTATCCGACAGTCAGCGAAATTCCGGTCGGGGAGGTCCGGCTTTACCAGATTGCCGATGGTGTTTGGTCGCATATCGCAACGCAGTCGTTTGATGGCGCAGTCTACCCGTCCAATGGTCTCATTGTCCGTGATGGTGATGAGTTGCTTTTGATTGATACAGCGTGGGGTGCGAAAAACACAGCGGCACTTCTCGCGGAGATTGAGAAGCAAATTGGACTTCCTGTAACGCGTGCAGTCTCCACGCACTTTCATGACGACCGCGTCGGCGGCGTTGATGTCCTTCGGGCGGCTGGGGTGGCAACGTACGCATCACCGTCGACACGCCGGCTAGCCGAGGTAGAGGGGAACGAGATTCCCACGCACTCTCTAGAAGGACTCTCATCGAGCGGGGACGCAGTGCGCTTCGGTCCAGTAGAACTCTTCTATCCTGGTGCTGCGCATTCGACCGACAACTTAGTTGTGTACGTCCCGTCTGCGAGTGTGCTCTATGGTGGTTGTGCGATTTATGAGTTGTCACGCACGTCTGCGGGGAACGTGGCCGATGCCGATCTGGCTGAATGGCCCACCTCCATTGAGCGGATTCAACAACACTACCCGGAAGCACAGTTCGTCATTCCGGGGCACGGCCTGCCGGGCGGTCTAGACTTGCTCAAGCACACAACGAATGTTGTAAAAGCGCACACAAATCGCTCAGTCGTTGAGTAGCAGGCAGATGCGGCATAACATGAAGTTGCAGCCGACCATCACTCCGCTGCGCTCCGTTCTGGCGGCTGAACTTCGGCGTTAGCGCCCATGGAAGGTATCAGCCACATCACGCTTATTGTCCGCGACCTCTCGCGCATGACCACCTTCCTTTGCGATGGTCTCGGTGCGCGAGAGGTTTATGACAGTGCTGGCCACAATTACTCGCTTTCCCGCGAGAAATTCTTTGTCCTTGGTGGCGTTTGGTTGGCCGCTATGGAGGGAGTGCCGCCATCTGAGCGCTCCTATCAGCATGTCGCCTTTCGGGTGAGTGAGTCAGATCTTGCCGTATATCAGGCAAGACTTGGGTCGCTGGGCGTGGAGATTCGCCCACCCAGGCCACGCGTGAATGGAGAGGGGCTGTCCCTGTACTTCTATGATTTTGACAACCATCTGTTTGAGCTGCACACCGGCACATTGGAGCAGCGCCTTGCCAGGTACGGAGCTGGGCGCTAACAATTCATTCAAGCCGAAGCCGCTTCGCGGCTCGGCTTAATTCAGGCGTTAGGCTTTAAAACCATCACTTCCGTTGTTAAATTGAAGCTCGATATATTCACCTGATGATTAAATACGATGACAGCACATATTGATAAATTAGCCTTATTCTCGATCTTAGATAAAAAATTACTGGTTGTTCGCTCCAAAGGAAAATCTCTTTTTTATCTCCCAGGCGGCAAACGTGAACTCAACGAAACTGACCATGAAGCACTGTTACGTGAAATATCAGAAGAATTAGCAATCAATTTAATACCTTCAACAATAACCTATGCAGCAACACTTGAAGCTCAAGCTGATGGCAAACCTGAAGGCTCGCTAGTTAAATTAACCTGCTATTTCGCTGATTATGATGGTGCACCAACACCTGCCGCTGAAATTGAAGAATTACGTTACATTGACAGCAATGATATTGAGATATGCTCAAAAGCAGCCATCTTATGCGTTGATTGGCTCAAAGCTAGCAACTACATCAATTAGTGCTGACAACAATATTCATCGCGTAGAATACAAGCGTAGCCCAAGGCATAACAGAGATGAACGCAAATGAAATCGTATGAATGGATATTGTTCGATGCTGATGAAACACTTTTTGAATTCGACGCTTTACGTGGCTTAAAACTCATGTTTTCACGCTTTGATATCGATTTTTCTGATGCTGATTTTTCAGAATATCAATTAGTCAATAAACCGCTTTGGGTCCAATATCAAAATGGTGAAATCACAGCAACTCAACTCCAGTATCAACGCTTTCAATCTTGGGCTGAACGGCTTGATGAAACACCCAAAACATTGAATAGTGCTTTTCTGTCCGCGATGGCTGACATCTGTGCACCATTACAGGGTGCAGCCAATTTGCTGAATACGCTTCGTGGCAAAATGAAACTTGGCATTATTACCAATGGCTTCACTGAACTTCAGCAAGTACGCCTTGATCGTACTGGGTTTCGAGACCATTTTGATGTGCTGATTATTTCAGAGCAAGTAGGTGTTGCTAAACCACATCCTGACATTTTTGAGTATGCGCTTTCTGCTATGGGCCATCCATCTCGAGAGAAAGTTCTCATGGTCGGTGATAATCCTGACTCAGACATATTGGGTGGTCTTAATGCAGGACTACACACGTGCTGGGTCAATGCAGACAATAAACCTGAACCGACTGATATAAAACCACACTATCAGGTTTCATCATTATCAGAGCTTGAATCGCTTTTGGTACAGTCGTGAGTATTAAAAAGCGCCTAACAAAATTTTCATGTCGGATGGCACTACGTGCCACCGCATAAAACGAAGTTGGGCGTGACCAATGCAGCGTGTCGTCGGGCCACATAGAACACCTAGAAGTTCACAAGAAAGGTCGGAAATGGAACGAAGTAGCAATGAAGTCAGTAATCCAGTTGCTGGCAATTTTGTATTCCCATCGAACGCCACGTTTGGTATAGGAGATCGCGTGCGCAAGAAATCCGGCGCCGCCTGGCAAGGTCAGATTGTCGGCTGGTACTGCACAAATTTGACCCCCGAAGGCTACGCCGTCGAGTCTGAGGCTCACCCAGGCTCAGTACAGATTTATCCTGTTGCGGCGCTTGAGCGCATCAACTGAGTTCAAGGTTGAAGTGCGCCGCTCAACGGTCAAACCGGGCATCACCGACTACAGCCCAACTTGTCGCTCCAGCGGACGGCTTCGCCGCCCGCTGAGCTAATTCGTTAGATGCACTAAGCACATAATTGCTCACAGCCAAACTATCAGGTCAAGTCTGCTTTTATTATTTTTAAGCGTGCATAATAAGCCCTACACAAATTGGGAGATATATCATGAAAGGCTGGCTTTTTCTTGTTATCGCAATAGTTGGCGAAGTAATCGCAACATCCGCATTAAAATCTAGCGAGGGCTTTACTAAGCTTGCCCCTTCCGCCGTTGTCATAATCGGTTATGGCATCGCATTTTATTTTCTTTCTCTGGTTCTGAAATCCATCCCTGTCGGTGTTGCTTATGCAGTCTGGTCGGGACTCGGCGTCGTCATAATTACAGCCATTGCCTGGTTGCTTCATGGGCAAAAGCTTGATGCGTGGGGCTTTGTAGGTATGGGGCTCATAATTGCTGCCTTTTTGCTCGCCCGATCCCCATCGTGGAAGTCGCTGCGGAGGCCGACGCCATGGTGACGGTGTTCGGCATTCTGAATCTCACCGAGGACTCCTTCTTCGATGAGAGCCGGCGGCTAGACCCCGCCGGCG
>NZ_MBPN01000206.1 GCF_001695625.1 Pseudomonas defluvii | reverse complement strand
GCCATGACTGAGATCACTTCCCAGCAGATGGCCGGCAAACTGCTTGCGTCCGGGTTCGAGCGCAGCGGCCCGTCAGCAACGACCTTGAGCGACCCGATCGCCGACACGCCCATGGTCGTGACGCTCGACCAATTGCGCCCCTACGACCACGACCCGCGCAAGAAGCGCAATCCGGTGTACGAGGAAATCAAGGCATCCATCCGCGAGCGTGGTCTGGACGCGGCTCCGGCCATCACCCGGCGGCCCGGCGACGATCACTACATCATCCGTAATGGCGGCAACACGCGACTGGCAATCCTGCGCGAACTCTGGTCGGAGACCAAGGACGAACGATTTTTTCGGGTCTCATGCCTGTTCCGCCCGTGGCCCGAGCGTGGCGAGATCGTCGCGCTCACCGGGCATCTTGCGGAAAACGAACTGCGCGGTGGCCTCACCTTCATCGAGCGGGCTTTGGGCGTCGAGAAAGCGCGCGAATTCTACGAACTGGAAAGCGGCTCCACCCTGAGCCAGTCCGAGCTGGCCCGCCGCCTGGCCGCCGACGGATACCCCGTGCAGCAGTCGCACATCAGCCGGATGGCCGACGCAGTACGCTACCTGCTGCCCGCAATCCCGACCGTGCTCTACGCCGGCCTGGGGCGTCACCAGGTCGAGCGGTTGTCGGTCATGCGCAAGGCCTGCGAGCGCACCTGGGCGCATTACGCCAAAGGCCGCTCACTGGTTCAGGACTTCGACGAGTTCTTTCAGGAAGTGCTGTCGCAATTCGATGTCCAGGCCGACGAGTTCTCTGCGCAGCGCATACAGGACGAGCTGATCGGCCAGATGACCGAATTGCTGGGTGTTGATTACGACGTGCTCGCTCTGGACATGACCGAATCCGAGAGCCGCCAGCGCGCCTTGGTCAGCGAGCCGACGCCGCCCTCGACGCCGCCTGCCCTGCCAGAGCCAGAGGCCATTGCGCGCCCACCTGCCGATACTGCGCCACCTGCTGCGAGGCCGACGGCAACTCCCTCGACGGGCGAGAGCGACGCGGAAGCCAGTCATTCGGACGCGGTCAGCCCGGCGACAGATGGCGACCGGCTTCAGGAGCACATCGTCTCGCCGGCGCCGACAACGGAACGGCTTGAGTCCATCCAGCGCATGGTCGCCGACCAGTTGGGCGATGCACTGCCGCACGACTTCTCGGCGAATGTCTTGCAGTCCATCCCGGTGCAGGCTGGTGGGCTCTATCCGATCTCGGATGTCTGGTACATCGCCCCCGGCCTGGACACACCCGAGCACCTGCGCATCCACGTCGCGCAGTTTGCCCGCGAGATTGCGGGCGAGGCACACCTGGGCGAGTGCATCGATGACCGTCCAGAAGGCATCGGCTTCGCCTGCCGTGCCCATACCTCAAGCCTGGCGCCAAAGGGCCGTGCCGTCCATGCGCTGTTGGCTTGCCTGGCCGGTCAGCAGCCCGCCGACGTCGGTCTGGACAACGGGCAACTCGTCATCGACCTGCCGGCGCTGCTGCACGGCCAGGGCGACGTAACCCGACGATTGAGCGACACCGCGCTGGTCAAGCTGTTCCGCCTGCTGCGACTGGCCCGCCGCCTGCTCGATCTCGAAGCCGGCGCTGCGGACTCTGGAACCTAAGCGAGGGAGGCCAGCATGTCCACAGCACACCCGCTCAACCAGGCTGTCATCGCCCAGGCCCTCTATGACCTGCGCAATGGGCAACTGCGCCGCTGCAAACTGATGGGGTTTGGCGAGGCAGAGCTGGACGCCCTCAAGCATCCTGCGCTGATCAGCGTGCTGGCCAACGCCAACGTCTCCTGGTGCTCAGTGACGGTCAACCGCGAAGTGCTGCGGCGGCTGCTCCAGCAGGCGCAGGACGTGGAGAAGGAAATCGCCACGGTCGATCGCATGCTCAGGCTGGGCGCGAGCACGGAGATGGTCAGCAAGTTCTATGGCTTGACGCATCAGGAAGTAGCGCTTCGCCGTGAAATCCTCGGTCTGCCCAAGCGCAAGGGCCGGCACCCCGTGCTGGACGAGGAGCAGGACACGGAGCTGTGGCGGCAATGGAAGGCCGTGACCAACAGCAGAACCGTCGATCTCGAAGATGACACTTCCATCCTCGATGCCGCCATGGACTTGGCCGAAGGAATGTCGCTGCCTCTGTCGGTGGTCTGGGCCTCGATCAAGAGCTGGGTCGATCAGGGATTGGCGTGAGTCATGGCCGTGGACGACACCGCACCACGAGCCCTACGCCAAGGCCCCATCGCACTGGCAGAACTGTTCGATGCTGCGCTGAAAGACCTTGCGCCCAAGCCCGCCCCCAGCGCACCTGCGTCTACACCTGCACAGTCGCCCACGCCCACCTCCGGCGATGCTTTCCTGTTCAGTGGCAACCGGCACGAGACGGTGCCACGCAAGTTGTTCCTCGACCGCCGCCTGACGCCGCTGGAACGAAACGCCTGGCAAGTGTTCCGACTGATGCTCAACGACGATGGCGTGACCGCATTTCCCACCTACGAGCAGTTGCGCCCCTGGCTAGCGTCCATGCCCTGCGCAGGCCAGGCCTCGCATGAAACCGTGGCACGGGCGCTGACACTGATGCGCCTGACCCGCTGGCTGAGCCTGGTTCGGCGACGGCGCGACCCCAAGACCGGCCGCATCCTCGGCAATCTGTACGTGCTGCACGACGAACCCCTGACACCGTTCGAGGCCATGCAGCTCGACCCGGACTACCTGCAACTCGTCAGCCAGGCGCTCGGCCATTCTGCCAAGGCCGTGCAGATCGTGGGCCTGCACACGCTCAAGGAAATCGGCGAAGACCCATTACTGGCCGGACGCACCCTCCCGTCACGGTTGCAGGTGATGGCCGAACGTCTCGCCAACCAGAACCCCACGGCCTGCGAAAGTTATCCACAGGAAGACGCCATTCACGATTCCGAAGAAGGGGCTCCGAGCCTTCTTCGGAATCGTGAACGACCCGCTACGGATTCCGAAGCAGGGCTGAAACCCGCGCCAGACGTCTCTCTTCGGAATCCGAAGCAGGCCCGTACAGTACGTAGTAGTTGTATTAATGAAATACGTACTACTGCGCAGGCGCGCGCGCTGGGCGATCTGCAATGGCCCAAGCGCTTTGCACAACTGAAGGCGGAACAGCAGGCGGGTGCCAAGGTGGCATTGCAGCAAGTTGATCCCTCGCTGAGGCAGGACGTGCTGGACGAATGGGCCGCGCGTTGTAGCAACCCCGGCATCCGCAATCCCGCAGGGTATCTGTTCGGCATCATCCAGCGGGCCATCCACGGTGAGTTCAATGCCTGGGCAAAGAAAGACCCGCCACCGGCACCCACTCAACCAAACGAACGGCCACCACCCGCACCGCCGACCCAAACGCAGGGTAAGCCGGTGCCACCAGAAGTCGCCAGGCAGCACATCGAGCGGCTGCGAAATCTGCTCGCCAGCAAGTGAGCAGGCCGGCAAGGCGGTGAAGTGGACGCCCATGGATGCCAGTAGAGCTATCCCCTGGGGATAGTTCCACCGTTGGGGCGGATGCCGTGCAGTCGCAGGCCTCGCCTCGAACATCTGCCGCAGCATCGGCCTTGTCCGTCCTGATCCTGACGTGCAGCGTTCGCTGGCGCTCCTTGGAGCTATCCCCTGGGGATAGCTCGCGCCGCAGGCGGCCACCACGCGCTGAACCGGGGTCTGGCAGGTTTCGGTTT
>NZ_MBPN01000205.1 GCF_001695625.1 Pseudomonas defluvii | reverse complement strand
GCATCCAAGCAGCAAGCGCGTTACGCCGTGGGTCGATGTTTGATGTTATGGAGCAGCAACGATGTTACGCAGCAGGGCAGTCGCCCTAAAACAAAGTTAGGCATCACAAAGTACAGCATCGTGACCAACAGCAACGATTCCGTCACACTGCGCCTCATGACTGAGCATGACCTTGCGATGCTCTATGAGTGGCTAAATCGATCTCATATCGTCGAGTGGTGGGGCGGAGAAGAAGCACGCCCGACACTTGCTGACGTACAGGAACAGTACTTGCCAAGCGTTTTAGCGCAAGAGTCCGTCACTCCATACATTGCAATGCTGAATGGAGAGCCGATTGGGTATGCCCAGTCGTACGTTGCTCTTGGAAGCGGGGACGGATGGTGGGAAGAAGAAACCGATCCAGGAGTACGCGGAATAGACCAGTCACTGGCGAATGCATCACAACTGGGCAAAGGCTTGGGAACCAAGCTGGTTCGAGCTCTGGTTGAGTTGCTGTTCAATGATCCCGAGGTCACCAAGATCCAAACGGACCCGTCGCCGAGCAACTTGCGAGCGATCCGATGCTACGAGAAAGCGGGGTTTGAGAGGCAAGGTACCGTAACCACCCCAGATGGTCCAGCCGTGTACATGGTTCAAACACGCCAGGCATTCGAGCGAACACGCAGTGATGCCTAACCCTTCCATCGAGGGGGACGTCCAAGGGCTGGCGCCCTTGGCCGCCCCTCATGTCAAACGTTAGAAAAAGGGAAAGTATGAGCAAGTTATTTGTATTCTTTATGTTTTTGTTTTGTAGCATTACTGCCGCAGGAGAGTCTTTGCCAGATTTAAAAATTGAGAAGCTTGACGAAGGCGTTTATGTTCATACTTCGTTTGAAGAAGTTAACGGTTGGGGTGTTATTCCTAAACACGGCTTGGTGGTTCTTGTAAATACTGATGCCTATCTGATAGACACTCCATTTACTGCTAAAGATACTGAAAATTTAGTTAATTGGTTTGTTGAGCGCGGCTATAGAATAAAAGGCAGTATTTCCTCACATTTCCATAGCGACAGCACGGGTGGAATAGAGTGGCTTAATTCTCAATCTATCCCCACGTATGCATCTGAATTAACAAATGAACTTCTTAAAAAAGACGGTAAGGTACAAGCTAAATATTCATTTAGCGGAGTTAGCTATTGGCTAGTTAAGAAAAAGATTGAAGTTTTTTATCCTGGTCCAGGGCACGCTCCAGATAACGTAGTGGTTTGGCTGCCTGAAAATAGAGTTTTGTTCGGTGGTTGTTTTGTTAAACCCTACGGTCTAGGTAATTTGGGTGACGCAAATTTAGAAGCTTGGCCAAAATCCGCCAAATTATTAATGTCAAAATATAGTAAGGCAAAACTGGTTGTACCAGGTCATAGTGACATAGGAGATTCGTCGCTCTTGAAGCTTACATGGGAGCAGACGGTAAAAGGATTCAATGAAAGCAAAAAAAGTACCACTGCACATTAACCAAATTTCTAACAAGTCGCTCAAGCATCGCACCTTCGGTGCTGGACAGTTTTTAAGTCGCGCTTTTGTGGTTTTGCTACGCAAAAGGTTTCCACAAAATCACAACTTAAAAACTGCCGCTTAGCTCGGCGTTAGATTTTTTGGAGCCTGCGATGCCATTCCTGCCATCTGAAAGAAAAGCCCTCCTTGCTGTCAAAGGCATTGGCCCTACAGTTGTGGCTCGTCTTGAACAAATGGGGTATGAATCTTTAGCGCATTTGAGCAAAGCCAATACTCTTGATATTGTTTCAAAAGCATCCTCAATTGTTGGCTCAACGTGCTGGAAAAATAGTCCGCAAGCCCGTGCAGCCATTCAGTCTGCCATTGCTCTCGCACAATCTCATCAGGCGCAAATGTCTAACATTTCGTCGCAGCCGACCGCCTGCGGCGGCGGCTGAACTCAAGGCGTTGGGCGAACCCGGAGCCTCATTAATTGTTAGCCGTTAAAATTAAGCCCTTTACCAAACCAATACTTATTATGAAAAACACAATACATATCAACTTCGCTATTTTTTTAATAATTGCAAATATTATCTACAGCAGCGCCAGTGCATCAACAGATATCTCTACTGTTGCATCTCCATTATTTGAAGGAACTGAAGGTTGTTTTTTACTTTACGATGCATCCACAAACGCTGAAATTGCTCAATTCAATAAAGCAAAGTGTGCAACGCAAATGGCACCAGATTCAACTTTCAAGATCGCATTATCACTTATGGCATTTGATGCGGAAATAATAGATCAGAAAACCATATTCAAATGGGATAAAACCCCCAAAGGAATGGAGATCTGGAACAGCAATCATACACCAAAGACGTGGATGCAATTTTCTGTTGTTTGGGTTTCGCAAGAAATAACCCAAAAAATTGGATTAAATAAAATCAAGAATTATCTCAAAGATTTTGATTATGGAAATCAAGACTTCTCTGGAGATAAAGAAAGAAACAACGGATTAACAGAAGCATGGCTCGAAAGTAGCTTAAAAATTTCACCAGAAGAACAAATTCAATTCCTGCGTAAAATTATTAATCACAATCTCCCAGTTAAAAACTCAGCCATAGAAAACACCATAGAGAACATGTATCTACAAGATCTGGATAATAGTACAAAACTGTATGGGAAAACTGGTGCAGGATTCACAGCAAATAGAACCTTACAAAACGGATGGTTTGAAGGGTTTATTATAAGCAAATCAGGACATAAATATGTTTTTGTGTCCGCACTTACAGGAAACTTGGGGTCGAATTTAACATCAAGCATAAAAGCCAAGAAAAATGCGATCACCATTCTAAACACACTAAATTTATAAAAAATCTAATGGCAAAATCGCCCAACCCTTCAATCAAGTCGGGACGGCCAAAAGCAAGCTTTTGGCTCCCCTCGCTGGCGCTCGGCGCCCCTTATTTCAAACGTTAGACGGCAAAGTCACAGACCGCGGGATCTCTTATGACCAACTACTTTGATAGCCCCTTCAAAGGCAAGCTGCTTTCTGAGCAAGTGAAGAACCCCAATATCAAAGTTGGGCGGTACAGCTATTACTCTGGCTACTATCATGGGCACTCATTCGATGACTGCGCACGGTATCTGTTTCCGGACCGTGATGACGTTGATAAGTTGATCATCGGTAGTTTCTGCTCTATCGGGAGTGGGGCTTCCTTTATCATGGCTGGCAATCAGGGGCATCGGTACGACTGGGCATCATCTTTCCCGTTCTTTTATATGCAGGAAGAACCTGCATTCTCAAGCGCACTCGATGCCTTCCAAAAAGCAGGTAATACTGTCATTGGCAATGACGTTTGGATCGGCTCTGAGGCAATGGTCATGCCCGGAATCAAGATCGGGCACGGTGCGGTGATAGGCAGCCGCTCGTTGGTGACAAAAGATGTGGAGCCTTACGCTATCGTTGGCGGCAATCCCGCTAAGAAGATTAAGAAACGCTTCACCGATGAGGAAATTTCATTGCTTCTGGAGATGGAGTGGTGGAATTGGTCACTGGAGAAGATCAAAGCGGCAATGCCCATGCTGTGCTCGTCTAATATTGTTGGCCTGCACAAGTATTGGCTCGAGTTTGCCGTCTAACAATTCAATCAAGCCGATGCCGCTTCGCGGCACGGCTTATTTCAGGCGTTAGATGCACTAAGCACATAATTGCTCACAGCCAAACTATCAGGTCAAGTCTGCTTTTATTATTTTTAAGCGTGCATAATAAGCCCTACACAAATTGGGAGATATATCACCTGAATTCAACACATAAGTGCAACGCTCACCCCTGTATGCACTTCGTACGGCGTCTTCCAGCCCAAGCGCTTGCGC
>NZ_MBPN01000204.1 GCF_001695625.1 Pseudomonas defluvii | reverse complement strand
ATCGCCGATGGTAGTGTGGGGTTTCCCCATGTGAGAGTAGGTCATCGTCAAGATTAAATTCCGAAACCCCTATCTGCACATGCAGGTAGGGGTTTTGTCTTTTCGCCTCCAAAGCTGGTCGGTAACGCCGGTTTTGACCGTGGCCTTTTCCCGGTCGATCTTTGGTTGTGTTCCCACAATTTGAGTTGGAACACTAGAATAGAGGTCGACGTTTTTACTCAGAATTTATTCATGCCTGATCCTGCCAATTCCGATCCACTCGCAGACCTGCCGCTGGACCAACTGGTAGCTTGTCATGAGTGCGACCTGCTGATGCACAAGCCCGTGCTCAAGCACAATGAGAAGGCGCAGTGTCCTCGCTGCGGCTACGAGCTCTATGCGCATCGACATGATGTAGTTGAGCGCAGTATGGCCTTGGTGCTTGCTGCGCTTCTCCTCTATGTGCCCGCGAATTTCCTTCCGATCATGCAGCTCCACCTGTTGGGGCAAACTTCTGACGACACAGTCTGGAGTGGTGTCCTCGGGTTGTATGACAGTGGCATGCGTGAAATCGCTATCGTGGTGTTTCTGTGCAGCATGGCAATCCCTTTGCTCAAGCTGTTATGTCAGCTCGCTGTACTGCTAAGCATCAGGTTGGATGTTGGGCGCAGCTATGGGCTGCTGCTGTACCGTATGTACCACCATATGCGCGACTGGGGCATGCTTGAGGTTTACTTCATGGGTGTACTGGTCGCCATCGTCAAGCTGGTCGATCTTGCCGAGTTGAGTCTGGGGCTTGGTCTTGTCTGCTTTGTGAGTTTATTGCTGGTTCAGGTATGGCTGGAGGTGGTGATGTCACCTCACCAGATTTGGGTGGCTTTATCCGGGGAGGACGTTCATGCGGGCAATTGATGCAGGCATCCTGATTTGTGCTGAATGCCATGAGTTGAATCGGCAGGAGCCTGATACCGATGAACAGGTCTGCACGCGTTGCGGTGCACTGGTGCATGCGCGGCGCCCGAACAGCCTGATGCGAACCTGGGCGCTGCTCATCACCGCTGCCATTCTTTACATCCCTGCCAACATCTTGCCGATCATGACAGTCAGTACATTGGGGCAGGGCAGTCCCGATACCATCATGTCTGGCGTCATCACGCTAATGAAGCACGGAATGTTTCCGATTGCCGCAGTGGTATTTGTCGCCAGTATTCTGGTGCCGACCTTCAAGCTGGTCGGCATTGCGCTGTTGTTGTACTCGGTGCAGCGCCATCAGCCGCTTTCTGCTCGTCAGCGAATAGTGATGTACCGTTTCATCGAATTCATCGGACGCTGGTCGATGCTGGATATCTTCGTCATTGCCATTCTGGTGGCGGTGGTGAATTTCGGCCGCATCGCCAGTGTTGAAGCCAATCTGGGTGCTGTCGCTTTCGCTAGCGTGGTGATTCTGACAATGCTCGCTGCAGTAACTTTCGATCCCCGACTGATCTGGGACAACACGGAGTCGGATGACGACAATGAGTGATTTGCCTACGGCTAAAACCCGCCCTGCCTCGAACTGGTCTGCTATCTGGATACTGCCTCTGATCGCTTTGGTCATTGGTGGTTGGCTTGGTTGGCAGGCTTACCGTGAGTCGGGAGTCGACATCGAGGTCCGCTTCCAGAGTGGCGAGGGCATCGTCGTCAACAAGACTGAAGTGGTTTACAAGGGCATGCCAGTCGGCAAGGTGAAGAACCTGGTGCTTGATGCCAAGGGCAGTAACACCGGGGTGATTGCCACGATTGAGATGAACAAGGCTGCTGAGTCTCAGCTACGCACCAATACGCGTTTCTGGCTGGTGAAGCCGAGTGTAAGCCTGGCGGGTATTACCGGGCTGGAAACCTTGGTCTCAGGTAATTACATCGCTGTGAGCCCTGGTGACGGTGAGCAAACCCGGCGCTTCAAAGCGCTGGCCGAGGCACCACCGCTCTCTGACAACGAGCCGGGTTTGCACCTGACGCTCAAGGCCGATCGACTGGGTTCGCTCAATCGGGACAGCCCAGTGTTCTACAAGCAGATTCAGGTGGGCCGAGTGAAGAGCTATCGTCTTGCCGAAGACCAGGGGATCGTTGAGCTCAAGGTATTTATTGCACCTGCCTATGCAAACCTTGTTCGCAAGCACACGCGTTTCTGGAATGCCAGCGGCATCAGTATTGATGCCAATCTTTCCGGCGTGAAAGTTCGCAGTGAGTCGTTGGCCAGTATCGTGGCGGGTGGTATCGCCTTTGCCACGCCTGAGCACCGCAAAGACAGCCCGCCTACTGATACCAACCTGCCATTCCGTTTGTACGAGGACTTTGATGCTGCGCAGGCAGGCATCAAGGTCAAGGTCACGCTGAGTGACTTTGAAGGGTTGCAGGCCGGCAGAACGCCGGTGATGTACAAGGGTATCCAGGTCGGTTCGCTCAAAACGCTCAAGGTAGACCCTGATCTTTCCAGTGCTACGGCCGAGCTGACCCTGGACCCGTTGGCGGAAGACTACCTGGTTGCGGGAACCCAGTTCTGGGTGGTCAAGCCGTCGATCTCGCTGGCCGGTATCACCGGGCTGGAGGCTCTGGTCAAGGGGAACTACATTGCAATTCGCCCGGGCGATAAAGGCGCTTTGCCACAGCGGGAGTTTGAGGCGCGCGCCAAGGCACCACCGTTGGATCTGAAAGCGCCTGGTTTGCACCTGGTGCTGTTTAGCGACAGCCTGGGTTCGCTGGAGGTCGGTAGCCCAATCCTCTACCGTCAGGTCAAGGTCGGTACCGTGCAGAGCTATCAGTTCTCAAAAACGCATAAGCGTCTGCTGATTGGTGTCCATATCGAAAAAGAGTACGCCAATCTGGTTAATGGCTCGACACGCTTCTGGAATGCCAGTGGCATTACCCTGAGTGGAGGTCTCTCTGGTATCCAGATCAAGAGTGAGTCCTTGCAGAGTCTGATGGCTGGCGGTATCGCTTTTGACACCCCGACACCGGATGTACCGCTAAAACGTCGTGTTCCACGGTTCAAATTGCACCTTGATCAAGAGGCGGCGAACCGTAGTGGCGTCACCGTGATGATCAAGGTGGAGCGCGCCGACGGGCTCAAGGCGGGTACGCCTATTCGCTTCAAGGGCCTGGACATTGGCAAGGTTGAAGATGTCAGGCTGAGTGATGATCTGGAGTCGGTCATGCTCAAGGCGCGTATTACCGAAGTGCCTGATCGTATTGCGCGGGTCGGAACGCAGTTCTGGGTGGTGAAGCCGGCACTGGGTATCGTCAAGACTGCCAATCTGGAGACGCTGGTTACTGGTCAGTATCTTGAGGTTTTGCCCGCGGTGAAGAATCAGGGGCCGCAACGCAACTTTGTCGCGCTGGCCGAGGCGCCTGACCGCACCGAGCGTGAAGCAGGGCTCGCGTTGGTATTGAGTGCTGCGCGCCGAGGTTCGATTAAGCCAGGCGTTCCTGTGACCTATCGTGAAATCACGGTAGGCAAGGTCACAGGGTACGAACTGGGTCAAACAGCAGATCGCGTGCTGATCCATATCCTGATCGAGCCGCGTTACGCCTCACTGGTGCGCGGTGGTAGCCGGTTCTGGAACAGCAGCGGCTTTGGCGTGGACTTCGGGCTGTTCAAGGGCGCAACCGTGCGTACTGAGTCGCTGGAAACGCTGATTGAGGGTGGGATTGCGTTTGCGACCCCGGACGGGGAAAAGATGGGTAATCCGGCGCTGCCTAAGCAGACCTTCGCCTTGTTCGATAAGGCTGAGGATGAGTGGCTGCAGTGGGCGCCAAAGATTCAGATCGGTAAATAGGCCGTGTAAGTGCTGGAGCGGTGGGGGCTGGGTTCCGGCTCCCATGCGTTCAGAGTGAGGTCGG
>NZ_MBPN01000203.1 GCF_001695625.1 Pseudomonas defluvii | reverse complement strand
CATAGATGCAAGTCAAGCACTGCAAGGGGTCCAAGGTTTTGGCCGGGCTAATCACCTTGTCAGAGCAGGGTCTTTTAATTACCATTCGGCAAATTTTTACGCAGTTCAGAAATTATTTAGTAGATGCCTGTTGCAACAGGCCACAAAGCTGATGGGAGAGGACTGAATGAGCAATGACGGCGTCAATGCAGGCCGGCGTCGCTTCCTAGTAGCAGCCACGTCTGTGGTAGGTGCTGCTGGAGCGGTGGGGGCTGCGGTCCCGTTCGTGGGGTCATGGTTCCCCAGTGCCAAGGCGAAAGCCGCAGGTGCACCGGTGAAAGTCAATATCGCCAAGATCGAGCCAGGTCAGCAGCTAATCGCTGAGTGGCGCGGCCAGCCCGTGTTCGTCGTTCGCCGTACAGAAGAAATTCTGGGCAACCTGAAAAAGATTGCCGGCGACCTCTCTGACCCTGAATCCAAGGCATCGGTTCAGCCGGCTTACGTCGATCCGTCGAATCGTTCGATCAAGCCTGAAATTCTTGTGCTGGTTGGCCTTTGCACGCATTTGGGTTGCTCCCCGACGTTCCGCCCAGAAGTGGCGCCGGTCGATCTGGGGCCGAAGTGGGTGGGTGGCTATTTCTGCCCTTGCCACGGCTCCCACTACGATTTGGCGGGTCGGGTCTACAAGTCTCAGCCAGCGCCGCTCAATCTGCCGGTGCCGCCGTACTCTTATGAGTCGGACGACATCATTGTCGTCGGTGTCGATCAGGAGAAAGCGTGATGAGTAAGTTCATGGATTGGGTTGATGCGCGCTTCCCCGCGACCAAGATGTGGGAAGACCATCTCAGCAAGTACTACGCACCGAAGAACTTCAACTTCTTCTATTTCTTTGGCTCCCTGGCGCTGCTGGTGCTGGTTAACCAGATCGTCACGGGCGTCTGGCTGACCATGAGCTTCACGCCGTCGGCGGAAGAGGCCTTCGCCTCCGTCGAATACATCATGCGTGACGTTGAATACGGCTGGGTGCTGCGTTACCTGCACTCTACCGGTGCATCGGCGTTTTTCGTCGTTGTCTACCTGCACATGTTCCGCGGTTTGCTCTACGGCTCTTACCAGAAGCCGCGTGAGCTGGTGTGGATCTTCGGTATGCTGATCTACCTGGCGCTGATGGCCGAGGCCTTCATGGGTTACCTGCTGCCGTGGGGCCAGATGTCCTACTGGGGTGCCCAGGTGATCATCTCGCTGTTCGGTGCGATCCCGGTCATCGGTGATGACCTCACCCAATGGATTCGTGGTGACTACCTGATCTCCGGTATTACCCTGAACCGCTTCTTCGCCTTGCACGTGATTGCCCTGCCAATCGTGATTCTGGGTCTGGTAGTGCTGCACATTCTGGCGCTGCACGAAGTAGGTTCGAACAACCCGGATGGTGTCGACATCAAGAAGCTGAAAGATGAGAACGGTGTTCCGCTCGACGGCATTCCTTTCCATCCGTACTACACCGTCAAGGATATCGTCGGTGTCGTGGTCTTCCTGTTCGTCTTCTGTCTGATCGTGTTCTTCTTCCCGGAAATGGGCGGTTACTTCCTCGAGAAGCCGAACTTCGAGCAGGCGAACGCCTTCAAGACACCTGCGCACATTGCGCCTGTATGGTACTTCACGCCGTTCTACGCGATTCTGCGTGCCGTCCCTGACAAGCTGCTTGGTGTCGTAGCCATGGGTGCCGCCATTGCCGTGCTGTTCGTGCTGCCTTGGCTTGACCGTAGCCCGGTCAAATCGATGCGCTACAAAGGCTGGCTGAGCAAGATCTGGCTGGTGGTGTTCTGCATTTCGTTCGTGATCCTGGGCGTGCTGGGTGTTCTGGCGCCGACTCCGGGTCGTACCTTACTGTCGCAGGTATGTACCTTCCTGTACTTCGCCTACTTCATTCTGATGCCGTTCTATACCAGGCTCGAGAAGACCAAACCGGTTCCGGAAAGGGTGACTGGCTGATGAAAAAGCTATTTGCAGTATTGATTCTGGCAGTGATGCCTTCGTTGACCTTTGCTGCCGGTGGTGAAACCGTCGAGCTGCAGAAGGTTGATATCGATCTGACTGACAAGGCCGCTCTGCAGGACGGTGCGCGCACCTTTGCAAACTATTGCATGGGTTGCCACGGCGCCAAGTTCCAGCGTTACGAGCGCGTTGCCGATGACCTCGGTATCCCGCATGAGCTGATGCTCGAGAAGCTGGTGTTCACCGGTGCCAAGATCGGCGATCACATGAAAGTCGGCATGCAGCCCAACGATGCCAAGGCCTGGTTTGGCGCCGCGCCGCCTGACCTGACCCTGGTTGCCCGGGTGCGTGGTACTGACTGGCTCTACAGCTACCTGCATGGCTTCTATGAGGACAAGGCGCGTCCTTGGGGTGTGAACAACACCGTGTTCCCTAACGTGGGCATGCCTAACGTGCTGGTAGGGTTGCAGGGTCGGCAGGTCATCGGTTGCAAGCAGGTCCAGATCGTCACTGACGGCAAGAAGCAATTCGACCCGCTGACCGGTACGCCGTTGACCCATGAGGCGTGTGACCAGCTGACCATCGTGCCGAAATCCGGTACCCTGAACGAAGAGCAGTTCGACGAGAAGGTCAAGAACCTGGTGACCTTCCTGGCGTACTCGGCCAACCCGGTCAAACTGGAAAGCCAGCGCATCGGTACTTACGTGCTGCTGTACCTGGCCTTCTTCTTCGTATTCGCTTACCTGCTCAAGCGCGAATACTGGAAGGACGTGCACTGATCACGCAGTAGTTTCTGGTAGTTGAACGCGCCCTGGGGCGCCTCTGCAACGCAGGGGTGTCCGCAGGGCGCGTTTGCATTTGTACCATTCATAATTACATTCGCGAGGAGGATCACCATGGGCGTGACCAACCGGTTAGCCTGCTACTCCGACCCCGCTGACCACTATTCTCATCGGGTACGCCTTGTTCTCGCCGAGAAGGGGGTCAGTGTCCAGATCATTGATGTGCCTGCTGGTCAGCAGCCGGCAAAGCTGATTGAAGTGAACCCTTACGGCAGTCTGCCGACACTGGTTGATCGCGATCTGGCGTTGTTTGAGTCGACCGTGGTGATGGAGTACCTCGACGAGCGTTATCCGCACCCGCCCTTGCTGCCGGTGTATCCGGTAGCCCGAGCCAACAGCCGGTTGCTGATACACCGCATCCAGCGCGACTGGTGTGGGTTGGTTGATCTGATTCTTGATCCGCGCAGCAAGGACAGCGCGCGCGCTCAGGCGCGCAAAGAGCTGCGAGAGAGCCTTACCGGCGTTTCTCCGCTGTTTGCTGAAAAACCTTGTTTCTTGAGCGAGGAGCAAAGTCTGGTCGACTGTTGTCTACTGCCCATACTCTGGCGTTTGCCGGTGTTGGGTATTGAATTGCCGCGGCCGGCAAAACCGTTGCTGGACTACATGGAGCGCCAGTTCGCTCGTGAAGCTTTCCAGGCGAGCCTGTCCGCTGCTGAACGTGAAATGCGTTAGGTTTTAAGGAGCCGTTTATGAACTCCAGTCGCCCTTATTTGGTGCGTGCGTTGTATGAGTGGATCGTGGACAACGATTGCACGCCGCATATGCTGGTCAATGCCGAGTACCCGGCGGTACAGGTGCCGCAAGGCTTTGCCAGTGATGGTCAGATCGTCTTGAACATTTCGCCCAGTGCCGTGCGTCATTTGCACATGGATAACGAGGCCGTGAGCTTCGAGGGTCGCTTTGGTGGCGTTGCGCATACCCTCTACGTGCCCACAGGTGCGATTCTGGGCATTTACGCTCGAGAGAATGGTCAGGGTATGGTGTTCGAGCTTGAGCCGCCTCTGGTGGACGACGACGAGCTTGAGGGGGAGGATGAATCGGGCGATGACACCGACAATCCACCGCCGCGCCCAAGTGGCCGGCCTAGCTTGAAAGTGGTCAAGTAACAAAAAAGGCGATCCAGGTGGATCGCCTTTTTTGTGCGCGATGCCCGGAGTCCGGGCAGTCG
>NZ_MBPN01000202.1 GCF_001695625.1 Pseudomonas defluvii | reverse complement strand
CAGGTCAGTTACCGCCTCAAGGGTGGTTGAAGTCCTGTAGTGCGATTAAAAACGCCCCGCAACCTGTACGGTTCGGGGCGTTTTCATTACGGCCTGCGGGGGCGGCTCAGAGCGCGGTGGTGAACTTCAGCCAGTATGTCTGGCCTTCGGCGCGGTTGCGCACGCTCGATTCGTCCTGCCACTTGGCACTCAGCGACCAGCCGTTCTTGCTGGTGTACTGCACTGCAGGGCCAATCGAGAAGGAGCGGCCACGGTTGCCGTCGTTGGCGTCAACCAGGGCTGCGGCGGCGCAGTTCGAGGCGCTGCATTTGTCATCGCTGATCTGCTGATAGGCGTGGCCGCCGACACCGAGTACCCAGCCATTACCCAGGCCCCAGCCGAGGGTGTAGTCCGCATGCAGTTCGCGGCCAGACTGGTAGTGGGTGTCCTTGTTCTCGAAGTTGTAGTCGTGCATCAGGCGCACGTCGGCATTGAAGCCGTTGGGGTCCATGTAGGTCATGGCATACACCGCCTGCACGGTGTAGTAGTTGTTGCCCAGGTTGACCAGGTCGTTCTTGTCGTACTCGCTACCGGTAGGCAGCACGAAGTCGACGCCCACGGCAGTGTGGAACTTGTCACTGTGGTGGAAGCCGATCACCGGGCCGAGGTGCGCGTCACCGATGCCGCGCTTGTGGTCGTGCGGACCATTCTTGACGTTCAGGCGGATGTCGTTGAGTGGCAGCAACGCATGAAAGCCGAGGTTGCCACCCAGGACCTTCTGCTCGGTAACCCAGACAAAACGTGGAACGATGGTGGTCACGCGCAGGTCGATGTCAGCCGCTTTGTCGCCGGCGTTGTCGCGCAGGGTGTCGGCCAGGTAGTTGCCGACGAACACCTGGCCGTACGTGCCAGGTGGCGGCAGGATACCCATACCGTAGTTTTCGATGCCCATTGGCCAGGATGAGATACCGCCTTCAGTGGCCTGAACCTGTGAAGCCGTGCTGGCCAGCAGAAGGGCAGCAGTGAGCGCAAGGGGTGTGGCGGGGGTGAATTTCTGATGCATGAGAGGGTCAGCCTTATTGTTATGAGTCATGCGCAGAGGGTTTTATGCCGCTGCGCAAGGGGGACGCCTCTCAACTACCGTGCCAGTTTTTAATTTTATTTTTTAGCCTTTAAAATCAATAAGTTATGTTTTTAAGGCCTAATGTTTCTGCGCCTTGCATGCCTGAAAGTGGCGGTATTTATTAAGAAAATTCGGCTGACTGCGAAAAACTCGCGGGTGTTCAGGCGCCGCTTTCGTGGTGCCCGGCCGCTTGGCGGAATGCGTTAGGGGTCTGGCCACTGAGGCGGCGGAAGAAGCGTGAGAAGTAGGTCGGGTCGCTGAAGCCCAGGCTGTCTGACAACTGGCTGATGCTCATGGTGGTGTAGATCAGGCTGCGCTTGGCTTCCAGTAGCAGGCGTTGGTGAATGATCTGCAGCGCTGTCTGCCCGGCCAGTTCTCGGCACAGGGTATTGAGGTGCACGCTGGAAAGGCCGACACGGTGGGCGAAGTGCTCCACTGAGAGATGCTCCCGGTAATGCTGTTCCACCAGTTTGATAAAGCTGCTGAGCAATTGCTGGTTGCGTTCGCCACGGCTACTTGGTTGCCTGTTCTGCAGGCCTTGGCGGCTGATCCAGACCATCAGCACATTGACCAGGGAGTGCAGCAGCAGGTCGCGTGCTGGCGCGCTGCCTTCATACTCCTGGTGCAGGGCTGTGAACAGGGTATTGAGGGTACGGCGATCACGCCCGACCGGGTAGCAGCCGGACGATGCCAGGACGGTCAATGGCGCGCCCAATTGTGCCTCCAGCTGCGCGACCAGTGGCGCGCCGAGGGTGAGTACGTAGCCCTCGATATTTTCTGAAAACTGAAAGCCATGCACGGTCAGCGGCGGCGTGACCTGGATCGACGCTTCCAACACCTTTGTACGCCGTCCCTCGACCTCGACCATCGCTTGACCACGTTGTACGTAGAGCAACTGGAACAGGTCGGCGTGACGGTGTGGCTTGATCTCCCAATGGTGCAGGCTACTGCGTTTGGGGATCGACTCGCAGTGCAGCAGGTCCGGGGTGGGCCATGCCTGGTTTTCACCGTACAGCTTGAATACGGGGATGCTGGGAAGGCTGGTTTTCATCGTGCGAAGCGACCTGGCGGGTGAGGGTAGAGGGGTGTATTGGTTCGTTCGATAATCGAACCATATTTTCAAAAGTGCAATTCATGGGCGAAATATCACCTTTTTTTCCAGTTTTTGTAAGTAAAAATGCAGGGGCCAAATAAAACAATAACCTCCAGTCGTTGCCCGAAACCGGCTGGAGTGCCCATGTGAGATCACAGTAATGAAAACTCAGGTTGCGATTATCGGTGCCGGCCCTTCTGGACTTCTGCTGGGTCAACTGCTGCACAAGGCTGGCATCGACAACATCATTCTTGAACGTCAGACACCGGACTATGTGCTCAGTCGCATTCGTGCCGGTGTACTGGAGCAAGGCACGGTGGACATGCTCCGTGAAGCCGGTGTTTCCGAGCGTATGGACGCCGAGGGCCTGGTTCACGACGGCGTCGAGTTGCTGGTTGCCGGTAAGCGCATTCGCGTTGACCTCAAAGCGCTGACCGGTGGCAAGACCGTGATGGTCTATGGCCAGACGGAAGTCACCCGTGACCTGATGGACGCTCGCACTGCCAGCGGTGCGCCGATCATCTACTCGGCCGAGAATGTGCAGCCGCACGAGATGAAGGGTGAAAATCCTTACGTCACCTTTGAAAAAGGCGGCGAAACCTACCGCATCGATTGTGACTACATCGCCGGTTGCGACGGCTTCCACGGTGTTGCCCGCAAGAGCATCCCGGACGAGATCCTCACCCATTACGAGCGCGTGTATCCATTCGGTTGGCTGGGCCTGCTGTCAGACACCCCACCGGTCAACCATGAACTGATCTATGCCCACCATGACCGTGGTTTCGTCCTCTGCAGCCAGCGCTCGCTGACCCGCAGCCGTTACTACCTGCAAGTACCGCTGACCGACAAGGTCGAAGCGTGGTCCGATGAACGCTTCTGGGATGAGCTCAAGGCACGTCTGCCGCAGGAAGTGGCCGACAAGCTTGTGACCGGTCCATCGCTGGAGAAGAGCATCGCCCCGTTGCGCAGCTACGTGGTTGAGCCGATGCAGTATGGCAAGTTGTTCCTGGTGGGCGACGCGGCTCACATCGTGCCACCGACCGGCGCAAAAGGCCTGAACCTGGCCGCCTCCGACGTGTGCTACCTGTACCGCATCCTGGTCAAGGTCTACAAGGAAGGCCGTACCGACCTGCTGGAGAAGTACTCGGAACTGGCGCTGCGCCGTATCTGGAAAGGCGAACGTTTCAGCTGGTTCATGACCAACCTGTTGCATGATTTCGGCGACCACAAGGACGCCTGGGACCAGAAGATGCAGCAAGCCGACCGTGAGTACTTCCTCAACTCCCATGCCGGCCTGGTCAATATCGCCGAAAACTACGTCGGCCTGCCTTACGAAGACGTCGAGTAATCAGCGTGTTGGGCGCCCGCAATCTGGGTGCGGGCGTTGCACTGTGCAAACGGAGACTGAATCATGGGTGTGTTTGACTGGAAACACTGGCTGGTAGTGTTGGTCGTGGCTGTGCTGCTGTTTGGCGGCAAGCGCCTGAAGCACCTGGGTGCCGACCTGGGTGAATCGATCAAGGGTTTTCGCCGTTCGGTGAACAGCGAGGATGATGTACCGGCGCCGGCAGTAGCATCGGCGCGGGTTGAAGGTGAAGCCCGTGAGGCTCAGCACGCCGCACGCGAGGAACACCCTGGCAACCGCTGACTGACGCCTCGCTGAAGCCATCGCAGCCTGTAGGAGCCGGGCTTGCCCGCGATGCAGACGCCGCGCACTCACGGGCACCCCACCGATACCATCGCAGGCCAGCCTGCTCCAACATAGCCCGCGCCAGCCTGTAGGAGCCGGGCTTGCCCGCGATGCAAGCG
>NZ_MBPN01000201.1 GCF_001695625.1 Pseudomonas defluvii | reverse complement strand
GGCCTGCAACAGGGTGCCTTCATGCGGCTGGAACACGCGGCCTATCTAAAAGGCCTTTTAAAGCCTTTTAAGGGTAAAGGGGACTTCGAGGCCTGGGCCAGCCAGTGCTTCGCCATGCGCGACGAGTTGATTGCCCTGGCACAGCGACAGGTACTGGAGCAGGCATGCGGGCACCCCTTCCACCTGCTGCCCATCGAACTGGCCCAACAGACCACTGGCGCAGGAACCGTCTTCTTGCGCTGGCGCAGACACGACAGGTCGGCCATGGGCGTGGCGCTGTGGCGGGAGCTGGTCGCCAGCAGCAGCACACCCGTCAACCTGCTGGCCGACCTGCACGCGATCGAGCTGCAGCGCATCACGTTGAACATGCAGATCAGCCTGCTGCACACCTTGGGCAGGCAGGCGCAGGAATGCGCCAGCAAGGCGGCCGAGGCGGACGACGCCTACCTGCGCCGGCTCACGCCCATTCCCGCCGCAATGCGCGATCGGTGATTGCGCCGGGCACCCAGCACGCTCCCGGCGCCGACGAGGCACGGGTATTTCAACCACCACGGAGATCACATCATGAGCACGCATTTTTCCGGCGAAGGCAACATCGGTTCGCCACCGGAGTACCGCGAATTCCCCAACGGCAACGACGAACCCAGTCGCCTGCTACGCCTGAACGTCTATTTCGACAACCCTGTGCCGAAGAAGGATGGCACGTTCGAGGACCGGGGCGGCTTCTGGGCGCCGGTGGAAATCTGGCACCGCGACGCCGAGCACTGGAAGGACCTGTACCAGAAAGGCATGCGCGTGCTGGTCGTCGGCCGCATGGAGCGCGAACCCTGGACGGATAACGAGGATCAGCCGCGCGAGACCTGGCAGATCAACGCGCGCAGCGTCGGCATCCTGCCGTACCGCATCGAATCCGTGACCCTCAGCCCGAAGCCGCAAGAGGCAGAGCCCAAGCCCCAGGCCGCGCAGGAACCGGCTGCGCCGAAAGAATCCAAGCGCAGGAAGTGAACCGGCATGGAGGGCGGTCGCACGTCTTCGCCGCCCTCCATGCGCTCGCGAGCTATCCCCAGGGGATAGCTCCACCAACGTCCACCGACTTTCACGCGCTCCCTCATATCGCGGCTCCCGGTCCGCACACCTGCGGCCACGCGCCACCCCCGCACAAGCCATTCCATCCCGTGAAAGCGGTCACCGCCGCATGCGGCTTGTTTGCTGCTGCCCCAGGTGGCGCTCGGCATCCTCGATTCCAGCAACTCCATGAACAACGGGAATCGGGATGGACGGACATGCGGCTGTTCTTGTGCGAGAAGCCCTCCCAGGGCAAAGACATTGGCCGGATTCTCGGTGCCACGCAGCGCGCTGAAGGCTGCCTCAACGGTTCCGGCGTCACCGTCACCTGGTGCATCGGCCATCTCGTAGAAGCCGCAGCGCCCGAAGCCTACGACGAGCAGTTGAAGCGCTGGTCCATCGAGCAGTTGCCCATCATTCCTCAGCACTGGCGGGTCGAGGTCAAACCGAAGACCGCCACGCAGTTCAAGGTCGTCAAGGCGCTTCTGGCTAAGGCGACCCAGCTTGTCATCGCCACAGATGCCGACCGCGAGGGCGAGTTGATCGCCCGCGAGATCATCGACCTGTGCGGCTACCGCGGCCCCATCGAACGGCTGTGGTTGTCGGCGCTCAACGATGCTTCCATCCGCGCGGCACTCGGCAAGCTCCGGCCATCGGCCGAGACGTTGCCGATGTACTACTCGGCGCTGGCACGCTCTCGGGCGGACTGGCTCGTCGGCATGAACCTCAGCCGCTTGTTCACGGTGCTGGGACGACAGGCTGGCTACGACGGCGTGCTGTCGGTCGGCCGCGTCCAGACCCCCACGCTCAAACTGGTCGTGGACCGCGACCGCGAGATCGCCGCCTTCGTGTCCGTGCCGTACTGGGCCATCGACGTGTCCCTGTCCGCTGGTGGCCAGGCTTTCACCGCGCAGTGGGTTCCCCCGAACACATGCACCGACGACGCCGGCCGCTGCCTGCAGCAGCCCATCGCGCAGCACGCCGCGCAGCAGATCCGCGCCGCGGACAGCGCCCAGGTGGTGGCGGTCGAAACCGAGCGCGTGCGGGAAGGCCCGCCGCTGCCGTTCGACCTGGGGACCTTGCAGGAGGTGTGTTCCAGGCAGCTTGGGCTCGATGTGCAGGAGACCTTAGACATTGCTCAGGCCCTATACGAGACGCACAAGGCCACGACGTACCCGCGCTCCGATTCGGGCTACCTGCCCGAAAGCATGTTCGCCGAGGTGCCAACGGTCCTCGACAGCCTGGTCAAGACCGATCCCTTGCTGCGACCGATCATGGACCAGCTCGACCGCACTCAACGCTCACGCGCCTGGAACGACGCGAAGGTGTCTGCTCACCACGGCATCATCCCGACGCTCGAACCGGCGAACCTCTCGACCATGAGTGAGAAAGAACTGGCAGTGTATCGGCTGATCCGGGCGCATTACCTGGCGCAATTCCTTCCTCACCACGAGTTCGACCGCACTGTGGCGAACCTCTCCTGCGGCCAGCAGACGCTGGCGGCCACCGGCAAGCAGGTCGTCGTCAAGGGTTGGCACCTGGTGCTGGCCGAACCGCAATCCGAGGAGGATGGCGACCCTGCGGCGCGCAGCCAGGTACTGCCCGCGCTGCGCGAGGGCCTGGCATGTCAGGTGGCCGACGTCGATCTGAAGGCGCTCAAGACGCTGCCCCCTCGACCCTATACGCAGGGCGAGTTGGTCAAGTCCATGAAGGGCGTCGCCAAACTGGTCTCGGACCCGCGCCTGAAACAGAAGCTCAAGGATACGGTCGGCATCGGCACCGAAGCGACGCGGGCCAACATCATCAGTGGCCTGCTGACGCGGGGCTACCTCGTGAAGAAGGGCCGCGCCATCCGTGCCTCGGATGCGGCCTTCACCCTGATCGACGCGGTGCCCACAGCGATTGCCGACCCAGGGACAACCGCCGTCTGGGAACAGGCGCTGGACATGATCGAAGCTGGACAGCTCACGCTGGACGTATTCATCGGCAAGCAGGCTGCATGGATCTCACAGTTGATCGCGCAGTACGGCAGCACGTCCCTGTCCATCAAGGTTCCCCACGGACCGCCTTGCCCACAGTGCGGCGCACCGACGCGCCAGCGCACCGGCAAGAGCGGCCCATTCTGGTCGTGCAGTCGCTACCCCGACTGCAAAGGCACGCTGCCGGTCGAATCCGGCACGTCCAGGCGTGGTGCCTCGCGCCCGCGCCGCAGCGGCCGCAAAGGCTCCTGACCGACCCCGTTCCCCGTGAGCCGTGCCCGCCATCGGCGGCGCGGCCTGTGTTCCGCACGCCCTGCGGGACGCCCAGCGCGCAACGCCTTCTTGTCCGTGTGCGCGTCCCGCCTGGCCGTCCCCGGCCGCGGGACCTGAAGGTAGCTTCTCCGCGAACCGCCTCCTGCGCGTTCTGCTGATCTGCATTTCTCCCGCCTCTGCGAAGGGTCCCCCGGTGGCTTGCCAAGCTGCGCGAGCCACCCGGAGACCCTTCGTGGTCAGCGGTATTCGGTGCCGGTGCCCGCCGGCGCAAAAACGGGCTCCCTTTGTGCGCGGATGTGCGCCAGACGATGCCGGCGCGAACCACGACATGCGCCGGGTGTGATTGCTGATGAGCAGACGGTTCTAGCGACGACCGGGCCTGCACCAGCCCACGGGTGGTTCTGTCCTCCCGAGCCGAAGGCCGCAGGGCCTTCGGCGCCTTTCTCCTGCCTATCAACGTCCCGGCCCGCCCCGGGCCACACGAACAGGAGACCCGACATGAACCCGCAACCTTGCACCCTTCGCGGTGCGCCCCAGGCCGCGCCACTGCTGTACGGCAGCGTGTGCAGCGGCATCGAGGCCGTGAGCCTCGCATGGCAACCCCTCGGCCTCAAAGCCGCGTGGTTCGCCGAGATCGAGCCGTTCCCGAGCGCCGTGCTCGCCCACCGTTACCCCCATGTGCCCAACCTGGGCG
>NZ_MBPN01000200.1 GCF_001695625.1 Pseudomonas defluvii | reverse complement strand
CGCTGAGAGCATCCTTGCCTACTTCGACCGGCCAGGAACCAGCAACGGTCCAACAGAAGCTATCAACGGGCGACTTGAGCACTTACGAGGTACCGCCTTGGGCTTTAGAAATTTAACCAATTACATAGCCAGGTGCTTGCTGAAGTCAGGAGGGTTTAGAAATCAGCTACACCCTTAAATGCGAAGAGCCGCAAAACCTTCCGCGAATGGATGCTTACTGTAAAAATTCCTATGATGATAAACGGTGCCGCCATGCTCGCGGCACTAATGGGAATTACATTCCCCATCTTTGCAGTTTTCGGCATATTCTGGTCGACGAGGGTAATCTTCACCTCTGTTAAGATTATTGCTTTTTGCTTTATTGTTGCATTCGTGAATGATCTTTGCTTAACAATGGCTTCAACAATGCTTGCAGTTAATGCTGAGACCATGCAAGGCTACAACATGGGCAACTATGCTCAAAACTCCACCCTATTAATATCGGCCGGAACTGGCCAGTACATTATCTTTGTTGCGCTGACCGTTATTGAAATCATCTTCGCTAAACTTTTGCTCTGGGATGATGTTAAGAGTCTTGGAGGCTTCAATCCTGCCGGTGCAACTACCGGATTGGCGGCAACCGGCATGGCCGTAGTCGGAGCAGCAATACGACTTGCGGGGGCTGCCTTGCCTGGCGGAATTGCAGGTACAGCTGGGGCTCTAGCCAGTGGCGGCGCCAGTGCTGCAGGTGCTCCTTCTGGAGGTAATCCAACACCTGGTGGGGGGGGCGGTAGTGGCGGCGGTGGTCCAGCGCAGCAGAAAGTACAAACTGCGGCCCAGGTTGCGGGTGGCATCGCCGGAGGGCTGGGAGGAGGTGGCGGTGGACAAAATGGCGGTGGCCCAGGTTCATCGGGTGCCAACGCACGTTTGGGAGTGAAAATTCCAACTCCGCAGGCTTCTCAGTCCTCCAAAGGCCAGCGCTCGAGCCTGGACGATCTCATCTGATAGACCTAATCCTGCTCAGGGCCCATATTGGGCCCTTTTTTTTATATCTAATATCACCACTATTATCGTGCAGAATTTGCACGCTCAGGAGCTTTTTCCCAAAATCCATGAGCTGAAGCGAGCAGAGCTAAAATTTGTTCGTGCAAATCTTGCACGAATGAACCACTTAGGCTACGTTTGTGCACATGGAGAACGTAGTGAACCTAAACCGCACAGCCATTAGTTCAGCCTCTAAGCAGAGTGGCCGAACAGCCGGCAATGCCCGCAGCCTGAGCTTCTTGGGCGGCGAAGCACTGGTGTACGCTACCAACCTGATCCGTGACTGGGAGGCCCAGCTCCTCCATCTGGACGGATTGAAGAAGAAAAGCGTCGAGTCTCACTCCTCCAATCTCTTCCGCTTGCTGAACCACGCTCAGGTCGCCCCCTGGGAACTCAAGCCCGTCCACGTCAGCCGCTTCTTCGAGTCGCGCATGAGCAAGGACGGCCACCAGCTGGCCCCCTCCACTGTGGCCGTCTACTGTGCGGGTTGGCGCTCCTTCCAGGCCTATATGCTCGATATGGAGCGGGTCAACGAAATCCAGGCGACCTTCAAGGTCCGCCCAGTCAAGTTCGTAACAGAAGAAAATGGCATTGCAGTCAAGCGGCATAAATTGAATGCCGCCCGCCCCAAGGCCTGGGCTCTGACGCCGACTGAAATTGATGCTATCGACCAACAGTTTGCCTTCGATATCAAGGCAGCATATGCGGCTCGCAGCAAGTCTCTCCTGCCGCTGCAACGTGATCGCGTGATGTTTCATATCGCAATCCATTTTGCTCTGCGCGTATCAGAGCTGGTCACCATTCAACTGCATGATTTCAAGGCCAGTCACGATCCGAGAATGAAGGCTTTCCAGAATTTCGGGACGCTTACCATCACTGGAAAAAATGATGCAACGGGAACTATCCCGATGCGTGAGCCTGAGATCTATGAACTGCTCATGTGGTATCTGTCGAGCATTCGGCAAAAAATCCTCCTCCGCCGGAAAAATTCTGGGAACGGGCTATGTCGCTACGATGACAAAGAGTATGCGACTGTCAACCTCCTGTTCCCCAGCGAGCGCGGTGGCGTCATCAACCCCAACGCTTTCCGAACTCGCCTTAACAGCATGGCGGTCAAAGCCGGCCTCATGCACCACAAGCTGACACCGCATATTCTCAGGCATACCGGCTGCACGAATATGGTTGGCGTCTTCTCAGCAGAGGTAGCGCAGAAATATATGCGACACAAAAACCTCTACACAACGCTGGGGTACTACCACCCTGCGCCGCTGGATGCCGCGAACGAGGCAAATGCCCCGCTCGACCTGTTCAGCAGCTTTTTTGATGATGAGGACTGACAAGAAATGAAAATCAAGCTGGGCAATCGCCTGGAAGTCCTGATGAAAGACTCAGGCATAAACACCTTCGAGGAAATGGCTCAGCGGCTCACTGAAAACCAGGGATGGCCAATCACCAGAACCGCCCTCAGTCGAAAATTTCGATCCGACGATGTTTCGCTGAGTCTTTCGATGATAGAGGCTATCTGCAATGAGCTGCAGTGCCTCCCTGGCGATCTCTTTGAGACCAATATCACCGATGCATCTGAGGAGTTCGTCGAGGAGCTTAGAAGCCGTCTACAACCGTTCAGATACGGCGTAATTCGACTTCAAAGGCAAGGGAGTGATGCTGCGGAGGAGCGGCCTGCCGATGGTGCTGTCTCTACACAGAATGAAGGCAAGCGCACAAAGCCCTCCCGTGCAAAGCAGCTCAAAAACATCGCAGACGAAGACATTGTAGGCCCGAAGGTATCGCACCTCCATGCAGGAAAAATCAAGAACGACTAAGCGCCCGCCGCTTATCGTGGACTGCACGCTTTGTGGCGGTCGCTTTCAGCGAGCGGCCTGGTGCGGCCCTGCCCCTGACCACTGCATGCGCTCCAATGTAGAGCGCTCAAGCGAGTGCTGGAGCAATCAACCTGATGGCAGCCTGCTGAAAACATGTGCAGAGTCTCTACGCTCCCGGAAACCGTCGGGAAATGAGATGACGCACTTCATCAGCCTGCTGGCGGGTCTTGGTCATGCACACGACCAGTCCGAAGCCAAAGTGCAAGAGTACCTTGCCGATCTACTCCCCGAAGAGCGGCACATCTTGCTTAAACGGGCATCCGCAGAACTCTCGATATATCTGGCAAAGCAGATTTCCCTCTTGCCATCCATAGAAATCAGAGTTCCGCTGAAGGACAGATCAATTCCTGAAGAACTCCCCGAAGGGCTCCGGGGAAAGCTCAATGCCTACAAGAAAAAACTCGAAAGGCGCTACAACATACTCACAGAGAAAGGTCACACTCGTTCTGAAAAGTATGTTGCCAGAGCACTGGGAGGGCCGATACGCCTCGCGCATTACCTTCATGCCAATGGAATCATCGATTGGGATGCGGTGAAAAAACGAGACATCGTTGTATTCTTTGAAAAATGCACCAAAGAAGAAATCAGGCCAATATTTCGATTTTATCGATTCATTGATACCCGGCAAAAGTTCCAGGATGGCCGTGGCAGGAAAAAATCGAAGCCTTCCACCAAGCCGCCTTACAACTTCCAGCTGATGATGCCCGATGATCTTAATCGGTTTCTCGCAGAGATCCGTTCACGCACAACAGACGCCGAGTATCTTGTTGCATGGCTTGTATGCCGAATGGGCATGACAGCGACCGCAGCCTTGAAGCTCAACCTCGACTGTATTGAAATGCACGAAAATGGCCATATCGTAATCAAACCTGCTCGGGCGTGGCTTTCCGTCCCCAAGAGCATTGAAAGGATACTCCTTGAAGTCCTTTCTGAAATAAAGCGGCTCTTCGCATTTAAGGGTGTAGCTGATTTCTAAACCCTCCTGACTTCAGCAAGCACCTGGCTATGTAATTGGTTAAATTTCTAAAGCCCAAGGCGGTACCTCGTAAGTGCTCAAGTCGCCCGTTGATAGCTTCTGTTGGACCGTTGCTGGTTCCTGGCCGGTCGAAGTAGGCAAGGATGCTCTCAGCG
>NZ_MBPN01000199.1 GCF_001695625.1 Pseudomonas defluvii | reverse complement strand
CGCCCTCGATCTCCCGAAAGGGCTGCTGCGGCCCGAGTCGGCCGCATCGCTGCTGGCCACGCCGCGCCGGCAGAAGCTGCTGGAATACATCTGGCAGCGCACCTCCCTCTCGCGCAAGCAGTTCGTCACCCTGTACCGCACGCCGCTGGAACGATATGCCGAGCTGGTCCAGCAATTTCCCGCTTCCGAAAGCCACCATCACGCTTACCCGGGCGGCATGCTCGACCACGGCCTGGAAATCGTCGCCTACAGCCTGAAGCTGCGCCAGTCCCATCTGCTGCCCATCGGTGCCAGTCCCGAAGACCAGGCGGCGCAGTCCGAGGCCTGGACCGCCGCCGTCGCCTACGCGGCACTACTGCACGACATCGGCAAGATCGCTGTCGATCTACACGTCGAACTGGCCGACGGCAGTACTTGGCATCCGTGGCATGGCCCGCTGCACCAGGCGTACCGATTTCGCTACCGTGACGACCGCGAATACCGCCTGCACAGCGCCGCAACAGGCTTGCTCTATCGCCAACTGCTCGACCGCCACGTCCTGGACTGGCTCAGCGACTATCCGGCTCTCTGGGCACCGCTGCTCTATGTGCTGGCCGGTCAGTACGAACATGCCGGTGTACTGGGGGAACTCGTCGTGCAAGCAGACCGGGCGTCGGTGGCCCAGGAGCTGGGCGGCGATCCGGCGCGCGCCATGGCCGCGCCCAAGCACGCACTGCAACGCAAGCTGCTGGACGGGTTGCGCTACCTGCTCAAGGAACAGTTGAAGCTGAACCAGCCGGAAGCCTCCGATGGCTGGCTCACCGAGGATGGTTTGTGGCTGGTGAGCAAGACGGTTTCGGACAAACTGCGCGCACACCTCCTGTCTCAGGGGATCGATGGCATTCCTGCGAACAACACCGCCGTGTTCAACGTGCTGCAAGACCACGGCATGCTCCAGCCCACCTCGGACGGCAAAGCGGTCTGGCGCGCGACCGTGACCAGCACGACCGGCTGGTCCCATTCGTTCACCCTGTTGCGTCTCGCTCCCGCGCTGATCTGGGAGTCTGGCGAGCGACCAGCACCTTTCGCGGGCACGGTAGAGATCGACGCGACGCCCGCGGAAAACGACGCCTGCATGTCGGCTCCCGCGCCTACCGTCTCGGTGAACCCAGCGCAGGGAGGTCAAGAGCCTCCGATTTGGGAGGGCGACAGCACCACCATCGTTTCACCGCCCGCAGCCCAGCCCGTGCCCGACGTCATGGAGGATTTGCTCGCGATGGTGGGCTTGGGTGAGTCGGCCGGCGTTGGCCAGGATGCCGAGGAGTTCCTCCACACCCCCGCGCCAGCAACAGCCGCGACGTCCATTCCATCGCCTGCACCTGCACCCGCGCCTACGCCTGGGTCATCGGCAACGAAGCCATCCGGGGAACAGTTCATGGTTTGGCTGAAGCAGGGAATCGCCTCACGACGGCTCATCATCAACGACGCGAAGGCACTCGTGCATACGGTGAATGACACGGCCTACCTGGTCAGCCCGGGTGTGTTCCAACGCTATGCGCAGGAGCATCCCGAAGTGGCCGCACTCGCCAAGCAGGAGAATCAACAGGATTGGCAGTGGGTGCAGAAGCGCTTCGAGAAGCTGCAGCTACATCGCAAGCACCCCAATGGCCTGAACATTTGGACCTGTGAAGTCACGGGCCCGAGGAAGTCCCGCCGACTGCATGGCTACCTCCTCGAAGATGGGTCCTTGGCACTCGCCGAAATACCGCCCAACAATCCCTATCTTGCTCTGACTCAGGAAGGATGACGCGATTCGGGCATTGATCGCCACCGTCGTGTGGCGACGATCAATGCCCCGCGAAAATTGGCAACATTTGGCGAACTGAGCTACTCGGCCCGCGCCAACTCCTGTGCAAGGAACGGAGCGGTTCTGCTGCCAGACGTTCGGGCCACCTGCTGAGGGGAGCCCGCCACCACGATGCTGCCGCCGGCAGCGCCTGCACCAGGCCCCACGTCGATCACCCAATCGGCCTGGGCCACCGCGCGCATATCGTGTTCGATCATCACTACGGTATTGCCGGCATCGACCAGGCGCTGCAACTGCACCAGCAGCCGGTCGGCGTCCGACGCATGCAGCCCGGTAGTCGGCTCGTCGAGCACGTACAGGCTTCGGCCGCGCTGGCTGCGCTGAAGCTCGGTCGCCAGCTTGATACGCTGCGCCTCGCCACCGGAAAGCTCGGTGGCCGGTTGCCCCAGGCGCAGGTAGCCCAGTCCGATATCGCGCAGCAGTTGCAGTGGCCTTGCCACAGCGTCTTCACCCGCGAAGAATTCGCTGGCTTCGTCCACGGTCATCTGCAGCACCTCGGCGATGTTGCGCCCGTTCCATTGCACCTTCAGCGTGGCCTCGTTGTAGCGTGCGCCATGGCACGTCGGGCACGGCGCGTACACGCTGGGCATGAACAGCAGTTCCACGCTGACGAAGCCCTCGCCCTCGCAGGTCTCGCAGCGCCCCTTGGCGACGTTGAACGAGAACCGTCCGGCATCGTAGCGGCGGCGTCGCGCATCGGGCGTGGCAGCGAACAGCTTGCGCACATGGTCGAACAGGCCCGTGTAGGTGGCCAGGTTCGACCGCGGCGTGCGCCCGATCGGTTTCTGGTCCACCTGCACCAGACGCTGTACGGCGTCCACGTCGCCCGCCAGATGGCCGCCGGTCGCTTCGATCACTGCCGGCCCTTCGCTGGTGGCGCTTTCGGCCGCGTCGTCCTCGGGCTCGTGGCCCAGGTGCAGCAGCACCAGCTCCGGCAGGGCCTGCGCGACGAGGCTGGACTTGCCCGAGCCGGAGATGCCGGTGACGGCAGTCAGCACGCCCAGCGGAATGCGCGCATTCACGCCATGCAGGTTGTGGCGGTGAATGTCCTGCAGCTCCAGCCAGCCGGTCGCTTCGCGTGCCCGGCTTCCCGGCGCGGGGATCTCATCGAACAGGTAGCGTGCAGTACGCGATTCGGCAATCTTGCGCAGGCCATCCGGCTCGCCGCTGTAGAGCACGCGGCCGCCACGCTCACCAGCATCCGGCCCGACATCCACCAGCCATTGCGCGCGGCGCATCAGGTCCAGGTCGTGCTCCACCACGAACACCGAGTTGCCGGCGTCGCGCAGCCGGTCGAGCGCGTCGTACAGGGCCTGGCTATCGGAGGGGTGCAGGCCCGCGGAGGGCTCGTCGAGCACGTACACGACACCGAACAGCAGGGAACTCAATTGCGTGGCCAGCCGCAGGCGCTGCAACTCGCCGGCCGAAAGCGTCGGCGTGGCCCGGTCCAGCGTCAGGTAGCCCAGGCCCAGCCCACGCAGTTGGCGCAGGCGTGCCATCACGCCACCGGCCAGGCGCTGCGCGGCGAGGCGCTTTTCTTCCGATAGCGCCGAGGTGCGGCGCACGTCGGGCGATACCGCATGGACGGCGCGGCCGGAGGCCGCGCGTTCGGCACGGTCGCGTCGGGTCGCTTCCTTGTCCGTAGCCGCCCCCGCTGCATGGGCGCGGAAATCGCCCTGGGCGATGGGTTCGAGCAAGGCCGCCAACTGGTCCAGCGGCATCTGCATGAACGCGCCGATGTCCACGCCGGCGAAGGTGACCGACAGCGCCTCGGGCTTGAGCCGCTTGCCGTGGCAGGTGGGGCACGGTTTGCCCTCCATGAACCGGGACACGCGCTTTCTCATCAACGCGCTCTGGGTGTTGGCAAAGGTGTGCAGCACATACCGCCGGGCGCCGGTGAAGGTGCCCATGTAGCTCGGCTCCATCTTGCGCTTGAGCGCTGCGCGGGTTTCGGCAGGCGTGAAACCGGCGTACACCGGCACCGTCGGTGTTTCCTCGGTGAACAGAATCCAGTCGCGGTCCTTCTTCGGCAGGTCCTTCCACGGCCGGTCAACGTCGTAGCCCATGCTGACCAGGATGTCGCGCAGGTTCTGGCCTTGCCAGGCGGGGGGCCAGGAGGCGATCGCCCGCTCGCGGATGCTCAGGGAGGGATCGGGCACCATGATGGCCTCGGTCACCTCGTACACATGGCCCAGGCCGTGGCAGGTCGGGCACGCGCCCTGCGGCGTGTTCGGCGAAAAATCCTCGGC